>DAOOWO010000220.1:0-4581 GCA_035371225.1 Bacteroidales bacterium
CAATACCACCTCAAGAGGCCGAACCATTAGATTCCTGTTTGACGGGCCTTATGAAGAATTTAAAAACATCATTGAATCGCTGGGCGACACGCCCCTGCCTAAAATCATCAAACGGCAGACCGAGCCCGAAGACAAAGAACGGTATCAGACGATTTACGCCAAACACGAAGGAGCCGTTGCCGCTCCTACAGCAGGTCTGCATTTCAGCCGCGAATTGATGAAACGCCTTGAACTCAAAGGTGTCAGTTTTGCCGAAATCACCCTGCATGCAGGATTGGGAAATTTCCGCACCATCGACGTGGAAGATCTTACTAAACACAAATGCGACTCCGAACAGGTAATAATAAATGAACAAGCCTGCAAAATTGTCAACAAGGCAAAAGAAAATAAAAAAAATGTCTGTGCCGTGGGAACCACTACCATGAAAGCCGTAGAATCATCGGTTACAATTTCAGGTATGCTGAAACCATTCGACGGATGGACAAATAAATTCATTTTCCCTCCTTACGATTTTGGAGTTCCAAACAGCATGATTACGAATTTTCACCTCCCGCAATCTTCACTGATGATCATGGTGGCTGCATTTGCCGGTTATGATTTTCTGATGAAAGCCTATAAAGAAGCTGTAGCTGAAAAATATCACTTCTTTACATATGGCGACGCCATGATGATAATTTAAAAATAACTTTTTTTCACATAAAAGTCGTTCAAGTTTTTTTTTTGAACGACTTTTATTATTTTTGAAAAAATCTATCGGCTTGAAAAAAATCGCACTAATAGTTGCCGGAGGCAGTGGCAAAAGGTTTGGCTCAGAAACACCAAAACAACTCGTGAAGATTTGCGGCAAACCGATGATTATTCATACGCTCGAAGCATTTCAAAAAGCCCTGCCCGACATAGAATTTGTGGTGGTAATCAACCCCAGGATACAAAACCTTTTGGATGAGATTTTTTCCGAATTTCCCTTTCCCAATTGTATTATTGCCGAAGCAGGTCCCGAACGTTTTTATTCCGTGCGCAACGGATTGGCAAAAATCACCGACGGAAACTCCCTGGTGGCCATTCATGACGCTGTCAGGCCGCTGGTAGCTTCCGCAGTAATTCAGCAAGCGTTCCGCGATGCGAAGTATTTTGGCAATGCCGTGCCGGTAATCAACATTTCTGACTCGCTGAGAATAAAAGACGGCTCGCTAAACCAGCCCGTGGACCGAAGAGTCCTTTTCAGGGTTCAGACACCGCAATGTTTCCGAACATCTCTGATAAAAAAGGCTTACAGTCAAAATTATGATGAAAAATTTACCGATGATGCCATCGTCCTTGAATCTGCCGGAGAGCGCATCCACCTTATCGAAGGCAACATCGAAAACATTAAAATAACTTATCCTTTTGATTTGGTAGTGGCGGAAGCTTTTCTGAAAAGCATGAAAAATAAATGATTTTCGCATCTACCACTCCCTGCAGTCTTTTGCCGATGTTATTAAAAAACCGTTGTTGATATTTATAAAATAATAAGTACGGGTTGGGATGTTTTTTCCCTAATTTTGCCGCTGGTAAAGAACTTGTAAAGAAATTTTGTGATTAGTTTTATCTTGACACAAGATGATCACGAGAAGGAAAAGAACATGAATGCAAAAATTTCAACACGCCATGATCTACCGCAGACAGAACGAATCATTTTCCTGACATTACATAAATTTCTCACAACACCCCAAAAAAAGTGGAGGCCGAAACCACTTGATGTATTAAAAAAAACGGGCCTTTCCCGGCAGGGCGATTAGACGGGGGCGAAACCGAAAAGCCGACAGAGTAGGAAAAATTAAATAATCAAATATTATGAAAAAATGTAGTTGTTTAATACTAATTTTAGTATCGGTATTATTTACTAATGCCACTTTTGCACAACTCTCGACAAGAACAAATGATTCTAGTATTGTAAGGCTTGGCGCCCGTCCTATCGCCGGAGATATGTCATTATCCTTTTCCTATCCCTTTATGGTGGATGGCGCCTGGGGTCTGGGATTAAAAGACAGCATCCTGCAATTCGACGACTACATCACTTACAGGTACTACCTCACTGACAACATCGTGTTAAAAGTTGGTATGATGTATTACAAATCAAGCGCGCATAGCAGTGGAACAACCATTGACACAGCACAACTCGGTATTTTGTCAGCAGAGGGAAAACTGAGTGAATACCGCTATGGTATTGTTCCCGGTGCTGAATATCATTTTGGAAAGAGCAATATTTTTGATGTGTACCTCGGCGGAAATATGTGCCTGGGTTTTGGAAACAATGTAACCATCAACAATATTGAACTTGTAAACGGTGATTATTCCAAGTTCAAAGCCAAACAGAACACTACCCTCGTAGGAATCGGCGGGGTGATTGGGATTAATGTTTTTGTAGCCAATTTACCCTTATCATTAGGACTAAAATATTCCTTTAATTCCAACTGTACCATTGGCGGTAAGACACACGTTAATGCCTCGTCAAAAGTGGGCACCACCGAAACCGAACAGGAATTCTATTCTCAGGATAATGATGTTTTTGGCAACCCCGATCCGTTGCAATATGAAAGCTTAAAAAGAACCCTCTGGAACACCAACCACGATATCAGGGTAGTATTAAATGTTTATTTTGGTAAATAATAGTTTTCATCTAAAAAGTAATATTATGAAAAAAATATTTTTGTTGTTAGCGATACTTTCGCTGGCATCATGCACTACTATAAAAAAAGGAACCCCTGTTACGCCGATGAATTTGCAGGTAAATCTGAATATGGATGATCTTCAATACATTGGTGAAGCTACAGGCACTTCGACCCAGAACTACCTTTTAGGCATACCTTATGGCGGACGCAAACACAGAACGGCAGTAGCTAAAATCAGCAGCCTGAACATAAGTGGCCTGTGGAACAGAGGATTCAACAACGCCATGTATGATGCCCTGAAATCGCAACCTGATGCTGATTTCGTTATACCCATTTCCTTTGAAGAAACAAGAGACCAGATGTTTTTGGGAAGCAAACGTACGTTGGTAATCAAAACTAAAGCTTTTAAAATAAAAACCAAATAACATCCCTGTCATCTCATTATTGAATTTGAAATAACACTTTTATAATAACCGGTGGATGCTGTTTCACAATATCTTTTTAGGTTGTGATATTGGTATCCACCGGTTTTAATAATTAATATCATGAAAATTTTGTCAACAATATTGTTACCTCTTATTGGCAGTATTATATTACTGACTGCAGCATGTAAAAAAGATGACAATTCTTTGCCCTATCTGCAGGTTTCGCCTTCTGCCATAAACATTTTGGCCAATCAGGGCGATACCAAAGTTTTTGAAATTTTTGCCGATGGCGGAACGGACGAATTAATCAAATTCACGATACAGGTACAACTTGAAAACCAAGCCAAAATGACCGTTTTGGATACGACCATCAACATTAAAAAGTTTTATTATACCTATCAATATTTTGTACCGGATACTATTACAGGTTCCGTATTTGTTACCTTTACCGCCTACGACAAAGACGGTGATATCGGACAATCGGCCACCCGAATTATTGTCAGCTCCGTCAGTACTTATTTGACCGAATATACAGGAACCGTCATTTTTTCCAAATTCTCAGGCAAACCCGATGCTTTCGACATCGCTACAAATTCGGTACAGTTTTCGTCTACGGCCGCCCATAATTTGTTAGATATCGCTGATTTCGACACCATACCCGGCGATTCAGCCCTCGCCAGGCAATGGCACTCGCCAGCCGGCAATCAATTCGTATTATTTAATGGTTTTGATTATGCCAACGCTACCGACCTCTCGGCAATGAACGCCTACAATGCCGGACAAAAACTTGATATGATTTCAGGACTGAACATCAATGACATCATCATTACCAAAGAGGCTGGGAGCAACGTGTATGCCGTCATCAAAATTACCAATATTGTAGATTCTGCAGCCATCATTAACGACCGGTACGAATTTAACATTAAGAAATAATACCGGATATGCCATCATGGGCTTAGCGGGAGGCTTTTCGCCCCTTCCATTCAAACTTCATAAACAGGGATAAAATGCCCGTAATTGTTATATACAGCGGATATAACAATTGCAGCGGAACGTAAACCCACAAAAGCCTTTTTCGTTTTATAAATGAAGTTGCCGAACCCATAATGGGAAAATCAATAAATGCTTTTAACATCAGCAACACAGCCCCTGCAACAGCACAGCGATAATCCAGGAACCCGCACACCAGTCCAACTAAAATAGCCACATTAAAACAAAAAACACTTAAAGCCGTAAATAGGGCAAAAGCATCGTTGTAGGCCGAACTTTTTGACGCCCAGCGAATACGCTGATTCAGAAAATCCTTCAGGTTAGCAGGTTTTCTGGTCAGTACTATGCTCCTGGTATTTTTAAAAAAACAGATTTCCGACTTGCTTGAAACCTGCTTTTTTGCCTGAAGCAAAAAAAAGATATCATCGCCAGAAGCAATGTTCTGATGGGAAGCATAGCCTTTCACTTCTTCGTACAAGCTGCGTTCAAAACACAGGTTGGCCCCATTGGCCAAA
>DAOOWO010000221.1:0-4554 GCA_035371225.1 Bacteroidales bacterium
TCCAGTCTTCGTACACGTCGGCAATGGTGGTAAGTTCGTTGATACAGGGTTTACACCAGGTAGCCCAGAAACTGATAATAACAGGTTTACCGTCATTGGCAATTGCAGCGCTGTTAAAGGTTTTGCCGTCAAGGGTTTTTAACTCCGTAGCGGGAATTTTCTTGAATCCCAAAGGATTCGCCGATTGCTGTTCCTGGGCAAAAGCCATCGTTACGCACAACAAAAATATTAAGGCAAAATTAAATGTTGTTTTCATGAGTTGATTTTTTAAGGTACAAATTTACTCTAATTAAACAAAAACCAGGCTATTTAATTAATTTGATAGTTAATTTCCTGTTAATGATTGAAAACCGGCTTTTTTTGTATTATTTTTGTTTATGAGAATAAACTTATACTTTCCGACGTTAAATATGCAAAATACAGGTACAACATTAAAATATACATCATGAAAAAAACATTATTATTCACTCTCGGACTATTCCTGATTTTTTTATCGGGAAACGCTCAAAACCTAATCTTATCCACTAGCGGACACAACCTTACCAACGGCGATACGGTGACGGTGAGCGGTCCTGCAACTAACACCTTGCATGCTATGGTTGATGTGAAAAATAATGGTGCAACATCGTTAGCAGTATTATGCCGCAGGAAAGTAGTTCAATCCATACCCGGATCAACAAATTCTATATGCTGGGGTGGTCAATGCTGGCCGTCAAATGTATCGCAGACTCCTGATTCCACGGTAATTGATCCAGGCGCGACCACTTCTGAGTTTATGGGTGATTTCAGCCCTACCGGAGCCGAAGGAACTGCCATAATCAGATACACCTTTTTCGATATGTTCAACACAATTGATTCGGTATGTTTCATTGCTAAATTTGTAAGCACCGACAATTCTGGAGTAACCGAAGTTTCAAATTCGTTATTGGTAAGCGGCATTTATCCCAACCCGTCAGATAAAGCAGGTTTTATTGATTACCGGCTGCAAGAATCTGTCAGTACTGCAAAAGTAATTATCAATGATATGATTGGCAACGAAGTAAGAGTTATCCCTTTGCAGGAAAAAGAAGGCAAAGTTCGTATTGCTACTAACGACATGCCTGAAGGAGTTTACTTTTATTCTTTTGTCATCAATGGCAAAGTTCATTACACCAAAAAACTGGTGGTGGCGCACTACTAAGATTTTTATCAGGCATAAAAAAAGCCGCAACCTTTGGGATTGCGGCTTTTTTATTTTAAGGAATGACCTTATTTCAGTTTGAACTCTTTTTTTATACTATCAACATAGTCAAGTTTTTCCCAGGCAAAGAATTCTACTTTCTTGAAGTATTTTACCTCGCCATTAACTTTTTTGGATTTGGTGGTTCCGTTCTGATAGTATACTTCCACTTCTTCGATACGGTTTGTTCTTCCAAAATGTCCGTAGGTAGTAGTTTCCTGGAAAATAGGATTTTTCAGGCTGAAGCGTTCCACGATGGCATAAGGGCGAAGGTCAAATATCTTTTCTACTTTTTTGGCAATTTCTCCATCCTTCATTATTTTTCCTTTTGCATCCTTAACTTTTGCGGTACCGTGGGTATCCACATACACGCCAACGGGCTGTGCCACACCGATAGCATAAGCCACCTGAATGAGTACCTCGTCGGCTACGCCGGCAGCCACCAGGTTTTTAGCAATGTGACGAGCCGCATAGGCTGCTGAACGGTCAACTTTTGAGGAATCCTTTCCTGAAAAAGCGCCGCCGCCATGAGCGCCTTTACCGCCGTAAGTATCAACAATGATCTTACGTCCGGTTAATCCGGTATCGCCGTGAGGTCCACCGATGATAAATTTTCCGGTTGGGTTGACAAACAGTTTGTAGTTGTTTTGAAACAAATTTTGTACACGTTTGGGCAGTGTTTTTACCACGCGGGGAACCAGCACAGTTCTGATATCAGTAGCAATCTGGTCTTGCATAGCTTTTTCGGCCGCTTTGATATCTTTTTCGCTATTACTTTTTGGGGTAATAAAATCATCGTGCTGTGTAGAAATAACAATAGTATCAATACGCACGGGTTTGCCATCATCATCATATTCTATTGTAACCTGCGATTTGGAGTCGGGTCTGAGGTATTTCATTTTTTTACCTTCGCGGCGGATAGCGGCCAATTCCTGGAGCAGGATATGTGCCAGTTCGATAGGCATTGGCATATAGTTATCCATGTCTTTGCAGGCATAGCCAAACATCATGCCCTGGTCGCCGGCGCCCTGATCTTCTTTTTTCTGACGGACAACGCCCTGGTTGATGTCGGGGGATTGTCCGTGAATGGTAGATATTACGCCGCAGGAGGTAGCATCGAAATTGTAAGCGGCTTTGGTATAGCCAATTTTTTTTATGACTTCACGTACCACTTTCTGAATATCGACAAAACCGGTAGTTTTCACTTCGCCGCTGCACACGGCCAAACCAGTGGTAACAAGAGTTTCGCAAGCAACTTTCGACTCGGGGTCAAAACGAAGAAACTCATCAAGTAACGCGTCTGAAATCTGATCTGCAACTTTATCCGGGTGTCCTTCAGAAACGGACTCGGATGTAAATAAATATCCCATAACAATTTTTTTAGTTAGTTAATAATTTAATCAGAAAAGTTTGGATTGTACTGTGGGGATAAACATGTTTTAGCATTTTTTTCCGTGGTTGCAAGCAATCCAAATCTTTCCACTTTTTTAAATGTGCAAAGATACTACTTTTTTGGAAACACAAAATTTATTTTTGGGTAAGCTGATGAAAAACATCTTCCATGCTTACGGTCTCTTTGTGCATAGAGAGTACTTCGATATTGTTTTTTACAGCAAATTTGAAAATTTCGCTTCGTATATCAACATCTTCGTCGGATTCCACTTCCCAAACAAATCCTTTTTTATGAGTCAGTTTGAGAATTCCGGGTATTTTTTTCAGGTAATCATCGTCAATTTTTGTATTGAATTCTACCTTGATGGTGTTGCGTTTTTTCAGGTATTGGTACATATTGGCGGTCAGGTCGTCGGCGACGATGATCCCCTGGTTGATGATGATAGCCCGGTTGCAAACAGCTTCTACTTCCTGCATTATATGAGTGGAAAGCATCACTGTTTTTTCAACGCCGATTTTTTTTATCAGGCCCCTGATTTCGAGGATTTGATTGGGATCGAGGCCGGTGGTGGGTTCGTCGAGTATGAGCACCTCGGGATTGTGCATGAGCGCCTGTGCCAGGCCCACCCGCTGACGATAACCTTTGGAAAGGGCGCCGATTTTTTTGTTTTGTTCTGCTTCGAGGCCTGTAATTTCGATCATTTGCCGGACCCTGGGATGTTTTTCCTTTCCCAGCTTATGCAAACCGGCCACAAAAAGCAAAAATTCCTTTACGTACATTTCGAGGTAAAGGGGATTGTGTTCGGCCAGGTAACCCACTTTTTTGCGCACCTCCAGGGATTGTTCCCTGACATCGAAACCACATACGCGGGCTTCGCCGGATGTTGGCGGAATAAATCCGGTAAGAATTTTCATCAAGGTGGACTTTCCTGCACCGTTAGGGCCAAGCAGGCCTACAATTTCTCCACTTTTTATTTCAAAAGAAACCTTGTTAAGGGCGTTTTGTTTCCCATATTTTTTGGTAATATTGTGAACGTTGATTGACATAGACCTGCAAATAGAGTGTTTCTATTATTCATAAATATTTGATGGCTTCAAAAGTACAAATTTATAAGGCATGCCGATATCATATTCTTTCATTTTCTTTGACTTAAATAAGATTTCAGTTAAACAGCTACATGCACATTATGGTACAGAACTATTGTTCAGGAATTATATAAGTTGCCCGTTTTTAGTCAATCATAAGCCTATTCTTTTTTTTAAAATGGACAGTATAGTGGTCGAAACCAGGTTGAGGGCTTCTTCTGCAATTTTGTCGAGACTTTTATTTTTAAATCTGTCAGCGAGGTCGTGTAAAATGTTTTTGGGAGAATTTAATTCTTTTTCAATTTTTTTGTAACTGCCATCATCGGCAATTTTTTGTTCCATCTCGGTTTCGGAGATGTTGGTATTTTCTTTCAGGGCGGTCAGCAGTTTTAGAAAAACCTGGTATTTGAGCACCACCTGGTTGGGGTTCATGGTTCTGTCGTCGCTGGATTTGCTTTCAACGGCATACTTTTGTATAAACCGTATGGCATGAATATCGGAAACATGAAACCTTACTGTGCCTTTTTTACAATCTTCGATTTCGATATTTGTTTTCAGCAGGGCTTTTTTCACCAATTCCCAGTTCTCGGGCGTGTCGTCCAGGTTGCGGTATCGCACGCTGGCTATGGTCTGCATAGAGCGCAACTTGTTGGGAGTAACCCTTAGTAAGGCAGAAAATTCGAAATCGGATAATTCGGCATCAGCTTTTTTATATGTATCAATCAAATAGTACAGGAAGGCTTCAAAATCGGCCTTTGACAACACTCCCAGCCCGTACAAATTGATATTTTCGATAAGAGCCTTACCGTATTTTCTGATACCTTCTTCGCCCAGCAACTCTGCGACATTTTGATATT
>DAOOWO010000222.1:0-4502 GCA_035371225.1 Bacteroidales bacterium
AAAATATGGTTCCCCAATATATTGTCTGTGCTTTTCTGTTAGGCTTGTTGGTAACGCTTGTGCTTCAATATTACCGTTATTTTTACTATAGTTTTGTCGTAGCAGCAATCTTTTTTGTATTTATAAATATTTGAAGATTAGTGTTTTAATTTTTTTATCAAATTCAATTGCAAGCAATTGTTTCAGTTTGGAGGCGGTTAAAAAGCTTATTAAATATACGTACAAATATATAAATAAATGATAAGAGAAAAAATAAATTTACGAAATTTGTACAACGAACAAAGCCCCAATAAGTCTGCTTCTTTTTTAATAAATTGGCATGGGTTTGGCAAGCCAGAGTTTCTGTCCCTGCCGCGGCTGTGTGCCCTGTTTCATGCGGTTTTTCCTGTACAACTCTTTCATCTGAACAGCATATAACTGCGAGATGTCCTGCATGGTTTCACCTGACCTGGCTACATGAAAGTCAATGGCCGCGGATTTCTTTTTTGATTCTATATAAACCTTTTCGCCGGGTACCAGCGGCTTTTTGTTTTTTATATCATTGTACCGCAAAATATCAAATTCGGCAAGTCCAAAATAGTCCGCCACAGACTGATAGGAATCTTGCTTTTCAGCTACAATATATTTCACGCCATTATTTACAAAAACTTCCCTTTTTTTGCCAGACAACTGTATGTCGGGAAAATCGCCAGGGCCATTGTTTATTTCCTTTATCTTTTCTACTTTTTTCAAACTGTCGGGAATTCTTTTTGCTTCGAACTGAGAAACAACGGGCTGATTGGACACAATTAAATTATTTTCCACTACCGCCTCCGGAACGCCGAATAATTGTCCGGAATCAAGCTTAAATAACAAATTTTCTTCGATGATTTTTATGAGCATCTCGGCATATTTAGGCTCGGTGGCATAGCCCGCATTTTTCAGTCCATAAGCCCAGGCTTTATAATCCATTATATCAAGAGAAAACAAACCGGTATAGTATTTTCGTTTGGTCAAAAAAAGCGAGTGGTCGCGATAGGAATCCCTGTCGGTTTTGTATTTGCGGAAACATTCGTTATCGGCATCGTCATCATAGTAATATTTGTCGCCGGTCCATTCCGCCTTACATTTTATACCAAAATGGTTGTTGGCATTGCGGGCAAGTTCGCTATTACCGTTGGCCGACTCCAGTATCCCCTGAGCCAGTGTAATACTTGCCGGTATTTTATAAAGCTTCATTTCCTCAACAGCAATATGCTGATACTTCTGAATATACCCGGCCACTGTCATTTTGGACTGCCCTGAAACATTCAGCGCCAATACCAATCCAACAAATAAAACAACATACTTTTTCACTCACAAAACTTTGTTCAAAAGTATTACAGTTTTTGTTGCCACTACCGGTTGTTTTTATGTAATTTTCCACATCAATTTGTTAAAACCATGGATTTGATTAAAAAATATTTTCCCGGCATGAGCGAACAGCAACAACAGCTTTTCGCAAAGCTTGGCCCTCTTTACAGGGAATGGAATGAAAAAATAAATGTCATTTCCCGTCAGGATATTGACAATCTTTATCTTCATCATGTACTGCATTCGTTGAGTATTGCCCGGCTGATACAGTTTGCCGAAGGCACCACCATTATGGACGTGGGCACCGGCGGAGGGTTCCCGGGGATACCGCTGGCCATTATGTTTCCTGAAAGCGATTTTTACCTGATTGATTCCACCGGAAAAAAAATTACCGTTGTCAACGAAATCGTAAAATCACTTGGCCTCGAAAATGTTACCGCCGAACAAAAGAGAGCCGAAGAAGTGGATGTAACTTTTGATTTTATCGTTTCGCGGGCCGTTACCAGCCTGCCCGATTTTATCAAGCTGGTAAAGAAAAATATCAGTACAGAAAATTTTCAATACCCTTACCAACGGGATACTGTATTTAAAGGGCGATGATGCCGGCAAAGAAATAAAAAAACTAAAAGCCGGAAAATTTATTTTTGATATTTATCATTACTTCCCGGAAGAATATTTTGAAACCAAGAAAATTATTTATTTGTATAACCTGTAGCCGAAATATAAGCCCAGGAGCCGCAGCCGCTAAATTTTCTGATACCAGCTATAAATAACAGGGTTTCCGGCCCGGCGGGAAATGATGAAATTATCTATTACAAAGCGGTTTTTGCCCGGATTCCAGATATAAATTTTTATCACAAGATTTCTTTTTTCCACGGGAACATCCGAAAGCATTATTGAATGATGTATTTTGATCCAATGAGGTTTTGTGCAGTTATTGTCCTTAAAATCGCTGAATACCGAGGAGCTCCAGTTGACTACCGAATCGCCATCCTGGATGCAGGACACTAACAATGCCGTGTTCAGAACATCTTCCTTCAGGGTTTCTACCGACACGTCAATGAAATCTTTTTCGTCTGCAATGTCCTTTAACGGCCGCATGTACGTTAATGACCACTCATCAGTGCTATCAATCAGGTAAGCATGCTTTCCTGTGTAACTTATGCTATCAACAAACCTGCTTGTATCCACCGACGACCAGAATTTTTTTTCATCGGTCTCGAAACCGTAACCTTCAATAATGTTTTCTGCCGTATCTTCACCTTTTGAGAACAAAAAGGTAGTGCCGCCGAAATAGTTTTTTTGTGCTATCAATTTTGGGTAATAATCCCTGATTAGAGCTACACTTACCGGATCGTTGGTTGACAAGCACCCAAAATAGAAGTACCGTGTCTTACGGCTTTGTTCGTCAAGAAAAGCCACCAGGTGCTTACGGGTAAAGGCGGTGTCAACAAAGGTAAAATCGGCAGAATACGATACTTTCTGCAGATAATAGTCCGAAATTTCTTTATCGGTATCAATAAGTGTTGCCACATTCTTGAAGTTATTCACTGCATCCTCTCCATCTTGCAATATATGCAGGTATGCCGACTCGTACAACGATGAATAGTGTTTGCGTTCAAAAACCAACGCACTTACATTCACGCAAAGTATCAAAAAAACCAACAGCAGATTGATTATGGTTTTCTGCTTAGGTATATGCCCGAACATCAGAAACAGCAAATAAGGGAAACTGAAAATCAGCACAGAATACTGCATTACATTATTAACAAATACAGAATACAGTACACCAACCAACAGCGGAAGGATAAACCAACACAGAAACAACAGCGCCGTCCTTGTGTTGAAATCACTTTTTTTGTATCCAATAATTCCAAAAACAATCAGGAAAGCCACCATCATAAAGCTTACCGTCGAGAACTGAAAAATGTACCGGATGTAATTGTACAAAAAACTCCACTTAAATGTACCGAGCCAATTTTCATTTCCTCCCATTTGTAACTGGGCAAGAATAATGTTTATATGAGGCAGGTACAGTACTACTATGATAAGACATCCGGCAAGATATTTTACCAAGAATTCTTTTCGAATCATGAATAACCCGCTAAAACCTGCGATAGCAGCGAACAGCAGGCTGAAATGATGGTTATACGCGCAGGCAGCCGCGGCCAGAATGAAGACCAAACTATTCAGGTAATATCTTTTTTCCGGGGTTTTTATCAGATTGGTCAGGGCATTAACCATCAGCAACGAAAAAAACAGTCCGGAAATATACGGCCGCGCCACCTGGCTGTAAAAAACCGTGTACTGCAGGCTTGCAAGAAAAGCGGCCGCAATGAGAGCAACAGTTTCGTTGTACCATTTTTTGGCCAGGCTATATGCAAAGTAAACTGCACCCAAGCCAAACAGCAGAAAAGGAAGTTTTACTATCCATTCGGCTTCTCCAAAAATCTTTATCCAATAAAACAAAAACACCTGTATACCCGCAGGCAGCGTATCTACTTTAACACCTTTGTCTATCAGGTCGGCGAAAGTATTAAACCGTGTACGGAAAAGCGCACTGAATTCATCATGAGTATAGGGAATATCAACAAAATCATAGAAACGCAGCGCACAAGCTACAATCATTATCAGTATAAAAATTACCTTATTGCCGGATTTCATTGGTGTATTTTCTCATTAAAAAAGATGAAGATAGTGCAAAAACCGCGGTCATCACCTGCCAAAAACACTTACAAATATAAAAATAATACCGATACGGTATCTGTAATCGTCCAATAGTGCATTTGCACTTTGAACTATAACAGTTACTCTATCGGCCTAAACAATACTAAATCAAAATTTCGCTTTGGGCTCATTTAGATTAAGTCATCGTATAAACCGGAATCATTACAACGGAATTTCCAAACCAGTGCGCTATGCACGGAATATTACAGGCGATGGCATGGTGCTTAGTCGGGTTCAAGCACATCTATTCGCAGGCAATACAACTCATACCACAGCGCAAAACTATAAGTACACCATGGTCAAAATAAAAAAATAATGAATTTTGGAGATAAGGGCTGAAAGACTATTATTCTGCCGTATCAGATTTGGGGGGGACAATCAGAAAAATATCTTCTGACTTTTTCTTCATCTGATAGTTTTCGCGGCCATAACGTTCCATTGCT
>DAOOWO010000223.1:0-4477 GCA_035371225.1 Bacteroidales bacterium
GGCAATACAAATATTAAGTACCTGAAAGACAACAATGTTTCTATCTGGGACGAATGGGCCGACGAAAACGGTGACCTCGGGCCTGTGTATGGGAAACAATGGCGCTCATGGCAAACGTCAAATGGCCAAACCATCGACCAGATTACACAATTGATACAAAACATCAAAACCAATCCCGATTCTCGCAGGCTTATTGTAAGTGCATGGAATATCGGCGAGATAGAAAAAATGGCTCTCCCACCCTGCCATGTATTATTTCAGTTTTACGTGGCCGAAGGAAAACTCTCCTGTCAGTTGTACCAGCGAAGTGCAGATATCTTTCTCGGTGTCCCCTTCAATATTGCTTCCTACGCATTGCTAACTATGATGGTGGCCCAGGTGTGCCACCTGAAACCGGGCGACTTTGTACACACTTTCGGTGATGCCCACCTGTACAACAACCACCTCGACCAGGCCAGGTTGCAACTTACACGGGAACCACGCCATCTGCCGGTGATGAACATCAATCCTGAGGTGAAAGACATTTTTGGTTTTCATTTCGAGGATTTCAGCCTTCAGGGCTACAACCCGCATCCACACATCAAAGCAGCCGTATCAGTATAATTCTTGAAAAATGAATGAAAAAAAGCAAATTTCCATCATCGTTGCCATAGCCGAAGATTATGGTATAGGAAAAAACAACCAGCTTCTATGGCATATCTCCGAAGATCTGAAACGTTTTAAAAAAATCACCTCGGGGCACACGGTGGTTATGGGTAAAAACACTTACCTTTCGCTACCCTTCAGGCCATTGCCCAAAAGAAAGAATATTGTGATAACCGATAATGCAAACGAATCCTTTGAGGGCTGCGAAACCGTTTATTCCATACCCGAAGCCATTGAAAAAATGGACTTGCATGCTGAAAATTTCATCATGGGAGGAGCCAGTATTTACAGACAATTTTTCGGTATGGCTCAAAAACTTTACATCACCAAAGTACATACGGTCCTGAACGCCGATACCTTTTTCCCCGTTGTTTCTCTTAATGAATGGAACCTTATTGACGAAGGCGAAACACAAACCGACCCCGACAACGGACTGATTTACTCCTTTTTAACCTATGTAAAAAAAGACCAATGAAAAGAAATTATCTTGCGGGGCTGATAGCCCTTACGGGTTTTCTTATGATGAATTCATGCCAAAAAGATACTGCCGGCGAACAGGATAATGTGCAACAGGCCATCATCTCCAATACCTTTGAAACCGTCTCTAATGACATATTTAAAACATTTTTATATGGAGTACTGGCAGTCAACGACAGCCTCTACCGCCCCAACGATTCCAATAGTCTGAGGTTAAACGATCCCTGTCTCACCTATTATCTGAATACAGCCGACACATTGGTTTGGCCAAAAACCCTGCATATGGTATTTCCCGCGGAAGGATGCCAGTGCGCCGATGGTATCAGCCGCGCAGGCGAACTGATAATAGAAATGCCGGGCCCTTCCTGGCCGCTCCATGCAGGATTTACTGTTACCTTCAATAATTACACGGTAGCTTCCACCATGGTGAGTGGCAACAAACACATCAGCATCACTGATAAAGAAAATTATTCCATTACCGACACCACTTTTATATCGTCCTCCGTGTTGAGCAGTCCTATGCAATGGTCAGCAGTGCATCAGCTCGAATGGATACTGGGCAATAATACACCGGCCAATATAGCCGACGATCTGTTTATATATGGTGGAAAAGCGTCCTGTGCAGCCAACCCTGCTGTTGCTGAAGATATTTTATTTAATGTAACCATTGTTGACGCACTGCAGTTTGCAAATTTCTGTTACTGGATTGGAAGCGGAAAAGCAGAACTATTTTCCCCCGGACATTCTATCACCACCATTACGTACTCTGACAGTTGTCTCAATCAGGCAGTGCTTTGTAGGGATAATGAATTTCAGACCATTAATTTTTAACCCGAACCCAGATTTATCAGGTCTTCTGCTTTTTCTTTTTTGCGGCCGGAAATAACACATTATTTAGTATCAGGCGATATCCCGGCGAATTGGGATAAAGTTCCAGTTTGGTAGGCGGATCGTAAACAAAATGCTGGTAATCTTCGGGATCGTGGCCACCCAGGAAAGTCCACATCCCTTTGCCGTATTCCCCGTGTATGTATCGTACCTCTTCTGCCGATTTGTTTTCGCCCATAATCAGCACGCCGGATTTAACGTATTTTTCATTAAAAGCCGTGCTTTGCCCCATAAAAGCTTTGATAATTTTCTCATGGTCCTGGCAAAGCATAGTGGGCACAGGGTCCCATTTGGCAGAGTATTCAAACAAAGTGAAAAAGTCATTCTGTGGCAGCACCCGACGGGAATAGGAAACATCAATATTGGAGATTTCGTATTCGTAGGGATTGGTAACAAGAGTAAAACCCGTAAAAGCAAAACATTTCGAATAATCGAGTTTTTGCTGGGCCTGAGGATCGCGGGGATCACCGTCGAACATCACATCGCAGATATCAGTTCCCTCGGCGGCTAAGGCTATATCATAACTATCTGGTGCCGAACACATGGAAAAGAGATATCCTCCACCCGCCACAAAATCCCGGATTTTTTTTGCCACAGCCAGCTTAAGTTGCGACACCTTGTCGTAACCGAGCTTTTTTGCTGTCTCTTCTGATAATCTTTTATCTTCTTTGTACCAGGCAGCATCTTTATAGTTTGCCCAAAACTTGCCATATTGCCCTGTAAAATCTTCGTGGTGCATGTGCAGCCAGTCGTAGGTGGGCAAAATTCCCTGCAGCACTTCCTCATCATAAACTACGTCGTAAGGTATTTCTGCATAAGTAAGCACCAGAGTTACGGCATCATCCCATGGAAGTTTGTTTTTCGGAGAATACACAGCAATTTTGGGAACTTTTACAAGCTTCACATCATCCATATTTATCTCGGGATCGGCAATTTCTGACAACACCAGGGCAGCCTGAGCATCTGAAATCACTTCACTGGAAACCCCACGGATATTGCATTCATCCTTAAATATATCAAGATATTTACACATAAAACTCCCGCCCCTGTAGTTGAGCAGCCAGCTCACCTCCACTTCACGCTGCAAAATCCAATACGCTACCCCATAGGCCTTAAGATGGTTTTGCTGGGCATTATCCATGGGGATAAGCAAATAAGCGCTGCTGACAGGCTTAACAAGCAAAAAACATATCAGAATCAGTAATATTTTTTTCATGACCAACAAAAGATAGCAATAAGTTTAACGGAAAATCTAACCGCTTATTATACCCGACAAATCAGGCTGCACACAATGAACCAAAAAGATCATTTTTAAAAAGGCACATCAACAGAAGGATCGTCAGTTTTTTTTGCAGATTTTTTATTGATTTTGGATTGTACAATTTTTGTTGCAGGCTCATAGAAGGCTTCATTAGGCTGCATTACCGGTTCATCCTCACTTTTAAAATCCTCATAATCAGAAAATCGCCCGATACTTTTCTGAAACCTCAGTTTAACTTCACCCACCTGACCGTTACGATGTTTGGCAATAATAATCTCGGCTAATCCAGCGGTAGGGGTATTATCTTCAAACTCATCAATTTTGTAATACTCAGGGCGATAGATAAACAGCACCAGGTCAGCATCCTGCTCTATAGCTCCTGACTCACGCAAGTCGGAGAGGATAGGTTTTTTAGACCCCGGACGTTTCTCAACCTCACGGCTGAGCTGCGACAAAGCAATAACAGGAATGCTGAGCTCTTTTGCCAGGCCCTTGAGCGCCCTGGAAATACCACTGATCTCCTGTTCCCTCATGCCTTTGGTTTCGGCGGTCCCCGACATCAGTTGCAGGTAGTCAATGATTATCAGTTGGATGTTATGTTGTGCTACAAGCCTTCGTGCTTTTGCTCTGAGCTCAAATATAGGCAAAGCAGGAGTATCATCGATAAAAATCTGGGCTTCTTCAAGACTTTTAATACGGCTGTTAAGTTGCTGCCACTCATAATCGGCCAGTTTCCCGCGCCGAAGGCTGTCCGACTGGAGTTCGGTTTCCATGGATATCAGTCGCAATACTAATTGTATTGCAGACATTTCGAGCGAAAAAATAGCCACAGGCATTTTATAGTCTATCGCAGCATTTCGCGCCATAGAAAGCACAAAAGCGGTTTTACCCATGGAAGGTCTGCCGGCTAGAATTATCAGGTCGGATTTCTGCCAACCCGCAGTAAGCCGGTCAAGACCGGTATAACCTGTTGGAACACCGATGGTAGCAAAATCGCTGTTTTTTCCTGCTTCTTTTGCCTTTTCAATTTCGCCGATAGCTTCTTTCAGAATATCCTGAATGCTGCTGTATTTCCTCCGTAGATTTGTCTCGCTGATATCGAACAGGTTACGTTCGGCCTTATCGAGCAGTTCGAACACATCGGTAGTATCTTCAAAAGCTTCGGTGCTTATTTCCCCGGAAATCCGGATAAGTTCGCGTTGTATG
>DAOOWO010000224.1:0-4466 GCA_035371225.1 Bacteroidales bacterium
GGTGGGATAATGAATACCTTTTATCTGTTCTTGAAATTTAGATGCGTTTGCCCTGTGTAACCAGGGACATTAAAATGTTCAAATTATTTTAATTTTGTTTGGCCGTTTTTTATTAACAGCAGATATATCTTGAATTAATGGACTACTTTTTTTATAATAGTTTCATCAAAAAAAATGTTCACTTTCGGAGGCCGTTGGTTACCCTGTGTTTTCTAATGCTTGTTTTTTCGGTCAGCGGTCAACAGCAAAAAGATTCTACTGTTGTTTATATTCATCATGAAGCTCTTAGTGTTATGACGCATGTGATGAAAATAGCGGCCAGGATTTTTTTACCTAAAAACAGTATTTCAGAAAAACTAAGCCGGAAAACTTATGTTTCAGAACCCGCCGCCATCCCCCAAAAAATGTTTGCCGAATTGATTGTGGATACCATTAGCATAAATGGCAGGAATGTATTTTCTATTTCGCCCAACAGGACACAATCAGACAAAATAGTTTTGTTTCTTCATGGCGGGGCATATATCAATAATATTTTCCGTCAGCATTGGCTTTTTGCGGCCAGAATTATCCGCAAAACGAACTGCACCGTTATCATGCCTGATTATCCGCTTGCTCCTGCTCATAATTATCAGGCGGCTTATGAAATGCTTGAAGCCTTGTATAAACACTTACTCAACCTTACCCCTGCAAAAAATATCATCCTGATGGGCGATTCGGCAGGCGGTGGACTTGCTCTTGCATTGACAATGAAACAGAGGGATGAAGGCACGGAACTGCCATCTGCTGTCATTTTGTTATCCCCATGGCTCGATATCAGCATGACCAACCCGCTTATTTTACAGATTCAAAAAAATGATGTCACCCTCAGCGCGGAAAATCTTGTGCTGGCGGGAAAAGCCTGGGCAGGGGAAACCGAAACCAATAATTTTATGGTTAGTCCGGTGTATGGCTCATTTGAGGGACTTCCTCAAATCAGTGTTTTTATCGGTACCCATGACATTTTGCTGGCTGATTGCAGGAAGCTGAAAATGGAGGTGGAACGACAGGGCATGGCTATGAATTATTTTGAATACCCTGGCCTGTTTCACGACTGGATGATGCTTGGGCCGCTGAAAGAATCCAAAGTTGCATTATCACAAATTTGTTCGTTGATTTTGGCCAAAAAACAATAATTTTGAACAGTGAAAAATTGTAAAAAGGTTTCGGAGAGAAACATTAAAAAATAGTTGTAAATTGCACTCTTAAAAAAATGAAAATGAAAAAAATATTTTTTGGTATGGTTTTATTGGCCGGTGTTTTTATGCTGAACAGTTGCGAAAAGAAGGTGGGCGGCTGTACCGATCAGTTTGCTGTTAATTATAATGCCGATGCCAACGAAAACGACGGTTCCTGCATCAGTATCGGATCGCCTTATGAGGGCGGCATTCTTGCCTATATTTTGCAGTCCGGCGATCCGGGTTATGATGCCAACCTGAAACATGGGTTGATTGCCGATACTGCCAACCTTTTCCCGGTAATTATCTGGGGATGTTCCGGTGTGCCTGTGGGAGGGACTTCCACGGCGGTGGGTTCCGGACAGGCTAATACCACGGCTATTTTGGCAGGATGTACCGAATCAGGCGCCGCCTATGTCTGTGATACCCTGGTCTCGGGCGGTTACGATGACTGGTACCTGCCCAGCCGCGATGAACTGGAAAAATTATATTTATCGAAAGATCTGATAGGCGGTTTTGCCAGCGACCGCTACTGGAGCAGCTCCGAAAGCAATGAGCACGATGCCTGGTCGCACGACTTCGGCAACGACAGCATCAAGGAAAATCATAAATATCACCCTTATTATGTGAGAGCGGTAAGGTCGTTCTGACGGAACAACGGAAGCCGTTTTCTAATAATTTCAGTAAAAAACAACCTTAGTAGTATTCTATTTTAAATTTATAAATCCACACAAGGGCGGCATCTTCAAAGGTATAACTCTTACAGGGCGTCATTCTTTTATTAATCTTTTAATAGTAATAAGATTGTTTGTCTTTATTCTAATAAAATAAATTCCACTTGAAAATTTTGATAAATCTAAAATGGAATTTGTTTCAGTTGTATTTGTAGCAGAAATTAGTTGTCCATAAATATTTATGATTTCAATTAGTGATTTTGGTTGTGTTCTGATTTCCACCATATCTTTGGCTGGATTTGGAAATACCTCTATTTCACTATCCAAAGAGAATATATTTTCAGCATTTGTGATAATGCCTCCATCGGTAGTCTTTAAAATAGTACCTGATGCTCCAGATGCATAACCAATGCTTGAAGTTAGAAAGAAAACTGAAGATAATTCTATATTTGTATTACTGGGTTGTAAATTCCAATTACTGCCTCCGTCGGTAGTCTGCAGGATTGTGCCACTACTTCCGACAGCATACCCTGTATCAATTACAGGAAAATAAACCGAACTCAATGATCGGTTTGCAGAATAATATTGAGTGTTGCTTGCATTCCATCCATCAGTGGTTTTTAAAATAGTAGGATGAGATCCATCACTCCAGCCAACCGCATAACTGGTATCAGCATTCAGAAAGAACACCGATTTTAACGGTTTCCCTATCGGGTATTTGGGCGACCAGGTATTACCTCCATCTGCTGTGATCAGGATTAAAGGATAAAAATTATAGGGATTATAATAATATCCTACCGCCGAACCATAATTAGAATTGCCAAAATGAACGGAATAAAGGACGGTTGTCTGCCCGTAAGAAAATGACTGGGGAAGCCAATTTGCACCACCGTTTACTGTTTTCAAAATTATGCCATTATCTCCATGAGTTCCCACAATATAGCCTGTGTCGGCACTTATAAAATGCACAGAATTAAAGTCATAAGTGGTATCGCCTGTAAATGATGACCAGTTATCGCCGCCGTTTGTGGTCTTATAAATCCTTCCGTATTGTCCGACTGTATAGCCAATATTTGAATCAGCAAAAAAAATTGATTTTAAATCGTTGGGTGTAAAAGATGGTTGAACAGACCAGACTATACCGCCATTCATGGTTTTTAAGATTACTCCAGAATCTCCGACAACGAAACCCTTTTCTGTATTTAAAAACAAGACAGCCCTTAAATTTTTACTTGTATTGCTGGTCTGACTAACCCATTGTGCATTTGTTAGGTTTATTATACACAATGTAACAATAAATAAAGAATTTTTTTTCATCTGGATGTCTTCTTTTTTTAATTTGTTTTTTGCTTTGTTTATTACTATTGGGATGTTGTATGCCTGTTTACAAATGCTTACAAATAATTGTACGGGTTTCAAAAATACAAATAGTTTAATTTGAAACGACCAATTTGCATTTTAATGAAAAAAAACTTTTGATACCGTTAGCTGGGCGATAGTAAATGACAAACTTTGCTCGTTTAATGATAATAAAAAATGCTTATCAATGAAAGTAAAAAATGACCAGGCGCTTGTTTTTTGCTTTTTTTGACCTTTTTATGACAAAAGATATAGTTGCATTCGTGGTTGCAAAAAAAATGAGTTCAACTGTATTAAACGCTGAACTCATTGTCTTTCTTGCTCCCCAGCCAAGACTTGAACTTGGGACCCTCTGATTAACAGTCAGATGCTCTAACCAACTGAGCTACTGAGGAATTTTAAAATTGGAGTGCAAATTTAGCTATTTTTTTGATACAGCAAAATTTTTTTTAAAAATTATCAGTACCGTGCATCCGAAAAAGTCGAATGCATGAAGGCGCATTAAATCCTTACATTCCTGATTTTATCTCTGTCGAAAGATTCTCTCCGGAGGATGTTTCACGGCCAGAGGCTTTGAGATTATATTTTTTGTAAGACCTTAATGAGATGATTACGGCAATGAGCAACAATATCATCCCGGTAACAAAAGTGGCTGTGAATCCTATTAACAAATATATCCCCAACCCTAAAACAGGTGCGAAAAACGAACGAAAGCCGGTGAAGGTAAGATGTATGGCCTGGTATTCGGCTACCTCGTCTTCGGGGCAAAAGTAAGCAGAGCCTATGCTCCACAGCAATCCCATGGTGGCTGCAAAAACTCCGTTGAAGACCATGGCTGCCAGAAGAGAATAGTAAATTTTTAATCCGTGTACCCACACATACCATGGGGCAAAAGTGGTAAGGGCAATGAAAAACAAGTATAAAAGCAACGAAGCAAAAGTGATGGCGGCAAACTTTCGCGGGTCAATTTTGCCCATCATACGGCCGAATAGCGGAAGCAAAAAGATGGCCAGGATATTGTATGAGTTTTTATAAAATGCCACACTGGAGTAGTTCAGGTTAAGTTCCTTCTGGAAAAATATGGCAATAACCGAAACCGTTCCCATAAAAGCAAACCCATAAAACATAAAACCTGCCTGAAAATCGCGGAAAGGCTTGTTTGTGTTCATCTTTTGCTTCATATTTGAGATGGTGAGTTTTATGGATTGCAACAGCGGGA
>DAOOWO010000225.1:0-4461 GCA_035371225.1 Bacteroidales bacterium
GGTCGATTGCGGCGGTCTTGAAAACCGTTGATCCAGCAATGGGTCCGGGGGTTCGAATCCCTCTCTCTCCGCCAGTCAAAACTTCCCGCGACAGCGGGATTTTTTATTTAGAAGAATATGCAAACTCGTTTGCAAATATTCGGAGAAATAAAAAATACCTGACGGTGTAAAATGCATTTAGTTTTACTGAAGTTTCCACAGGGATTACGAGTTTGTCGGTTTACAAACAGGTATTCTCTCATTTAGTTCATTGCCACACACCCCTCTCCCTTTCCTGCCAGATTCTTTTAAAATACAACCGCAAACTGATTAGGCCACAAATCACCAGGTAAAATTTCATTTCCGCAAAAAAATGACCTATCTTTGCATATATATTATTCATCAGATGAAAAAAATAGTATTTCTTTTCAGCATCATCCTAATGACGGTTGCAAGCTTTTCGGCCCAGGCAAAACGTCTTCAGGCCTATATGTCATATTCCACATTTTATTCACCCGCCGATGGGCCTTACATTGAAACATACATGATTGTGGTTGGCAACAGCCTGAAATATGTAAAAAACCAAAACAACAAATATCAGGGCACTATTGAAATTACCATGATTTTCAGGCAGGACAGCCTTATCAAAGATTTTAAAAAATACAACCTCCTGAGCCCCGAAACAGAAGATACTAATGCGATAAATTTTCATTTCATCGATCAGCAAAGGTTTCTGCTGCCTAACGGCTCATACCAGGTGGAAATTATCATTGCAGATAAGAATGACAGTGCACCGCCATACAAAAGTTACGAGACCATTGTGATAGAATTCCCTGCAGATAAGATTACCGTTTCGGGCATTGAACTGATAGACTCCTATAAAAAATCTGATTCAGTAAATATACTCACCAAAAACGGGTTTGAAATGGTACCCTATATCATCTATTATTATCCCGAAAAGGTTGGCAGGATGGCATTCTATGCCGAAATATACAATACCGGCAAGGTGTTAGGCGAAAATGAAAAATTTTTGCTTACATCGTATATTGAAGTCAATGAGAACAACAATCTTTATGGAGATTTTAAAAAGATCAAAAAAGAAACCACGCGGGACGTGGTTGTTGTGCTTAGCGAATATGACCTGGCGCTCCTGCCCACCGGCAACTACAACCTGGTGATTGAAGTACGCGACAAACAAAACAATCTCCAGGCAATGCAAAAATTATATTTTGAACGCGACAACACAAAAGTAGCCTTTGAAAACAAAATTTATGAAAATGCTGTTACAGAACATACTTTTGTTGAAATGTACAACAACAAAGACACACTGGCAGCTTATATCCGCAGCCTGTACCCTATTTCGTCCGAAAGCGAACGCATGTATGCCAAAAACCAAATCAACCACAACGACCTGAAATCCATGCAAAAATTTTTCCTTACTTTCTGGGAAGCGCGAAATGCCGAAAATCCCGGAAAAGCCTGGGCGGATTACCTATTAGAAGTCCAGAAAGTAAATCACGACTTCAGCTCCAAGATTCGTAAAGGTTACGAAACAGACCGTGGCAGGGTATATCTCCAGTACGGACCTCCCAATTCTATCTCAAAAAACTACTACGAGCCCAGTGCCTACCCTTACGAAATATGGCATTACTACACATTAAAAAATCAGAAAAACAAGAAATTTGTATTCTACAATCCCGACCTGGTAACCAATGACTTCTCCCTGATTCATTCAGATGCCACCGGCGAAATCAGCGACTACAGGTGGGAACAAAAAATCTACGGACGTAACAATCCTACCAACGACATAGATAATAGCGGAGTCAGGAATCACTGGGGCAGAAAAAGCGGAGAATATTTCAAAAATCCCTATTAGGATAATTTTCAATAAACATTAAACGGTACACTTCTTATAATTAGCGTGTTTATTTTTTTTCCTTACCATAAATATCCATATATTTGCTCTCTTGAAAGCCGCTGTCGTTATATTAAACTGGAACGGAAAAAAGTTCCTTGAGCAGTTTCTGCCTGTTGTTATACAACAAAGTAATGGAATTGCCGGCATAATCGTTGCAGACAACGCTTCAACAGACGATTCTGTGGTTTTTCTCCAGGAGCATTTTCCGGAAATCAGAATTATACAAAATCAATCCAATGGCGGATTTGCCAAAGGATACAACGATGCATTAAAATTAATTGACGCTGAATATTATATCCTGCTTAATTCCGATATAGAGGTAACATCACATTGGATAGAACCGGTTTTACAACTGATGGACAGCGATAAAAATATTGCCGCCTGCCAGCCAAAAATCCGATCGTATTATGAACGGGAAAAATTTGAATACGCGGGCGCTGCAGGAGGTTATATTGACAAATACGGCTATCCTTTCTGCCGCGGAAGACTGTTCTTTACTCTCGAAGAAGATAAAGGCCAGTATGATGATGTCAGGGAAATATTCTGGGCTACCGGGGCATGCCTCTTTGTAAGGGCAGAACTATATCATAAATTCGGCGGCCTTGATGAAGATTTTTTTGCTCACATGGAAGAAATTGATTTTTGCTGGCGGTTAAAAAACCATGGATATAAAATCGTTTACTGTCCCGATTCCATTGTCTTTCACATTGGAGGAGGTACCTTACCCAAAAGTTCATCAAGAAAAACCTATCTGAACTTCAGGAATAATTTCACACTGCTTTACAAAAACCTTCCTGCAAAACGGTTAGTGCCCGTTTTTACCGCCCGGTTTTTACTTGATGGTATTGCTGCCATTAAATTTCTTCTCGACGGCGGGTTCAAAGATTTCCTAGCTGTATCGCGCGCTCATCTTTCTTTTTACAGAAATATAGGAAAAATAAGAAAAAAAAGAAAATCGCAAATACAACAAAAAGTCAGACACATATACCATGGAAATATTGTAATTGATTATTACCTGTTAAAAAGAAAAAAATTTACTGACCTGAAAAAGAAAATATATTAGCCCTTTATGAAAAAACTATCTGTCCTGATTCCCGCCTATAACGAAGAAAAGACCATAAGGTCTGTTTTAGATAAAGTTCTCAGTGTCGATTTAATTGATAACATCAAAAAAGAAATCATTGTTATCAATGATTGCTCCAAGGATGGCACAGAGAACCAAATACTTGAATATATTAAAGGTCATCAGGAAGCCGACATTCAATATGTAAAACATGAAATCAACCAGGGCAAAGGGGCTGCCATACATTCAGGAATTGCCAAGGCCTCAGGAGATTATATCATCATTCAGGATGCCGACCTGGAATGCGACCCCGAAGAGTTCAACCTCTTATTAAAGCCCATGTCCGGAAACTTTGCCGATGTGGTATTCGGGTCACGCTTCGCAGGCGGAAACATCCATAGAGTATTAAAAAAACGCAACCTGAGAGCCAACAAATTTCTTACCTGGCTAACCAACCTATTTATTGACCTCACCCTGACAGACATGGAAACCTGTTACAAACTCTTCAGGTCTGAAATTATAAAAAACATCCATCTTACAGAAAAACGCTTTGGATTTGAACCTGAAGTAACCATAAAAGTAGCCAGAATACCCAGAATAAAAATCTACGAGCTTAGTATCTCATATTATGCACGAGGTGTTGATGATGGCAAAAAAATTGGTTGGAAAGATGGTGTCAGGGCTGTTTATTGCATACTGAAATATGGATTATTCAGGTTAAAATAAACCCATACGATTTCCCATATTATAATACTGGTTTATTCAATCGTGCTTTTCTATCTTATAAGTGTTACTGTACCTTTCATTTTATGATGTACGGTATTTTCTTCAGTGATATCAATTATCCACACATAAACCCCTGCAGGGCATTTTAAGTTGTTGCCGGTCTTTTTACCATCCCACGCCTGATAAGGATCATTCGTACGAAATACCAGTTCCCCCCAACGATTATAAATAGCCATCTCAAAATCTTCTTCACGAAAACCGACACCCTGTCCCATAAACACATTATTTGTGGCATCACCGTTAGGTGAAAATGCCCCTGGCACCCAGAAATAAAAAGGATCGATAATCTTAACCGTGCGATAAGCAGTGTCAACACAATTATATATATTTGAGACTACAAGCATCACCAAGTAACTTCCGGTATCGCTATAACGATGGAAGGTATTCTGTTCATAGGAATAATTACTATCAATGGATGCCGGATCGTCAAAGTTCCAAAACCAGTGTTGTGCATTATTTGATTGATCATAAAAATAAATTTCAGGTTCATCGGTCCTGGCAATTTCAGGATGGGGATAAAACACCGCTTCAGGTGATTGATAGACAATAATAGTATCTCTTCCTTCGGCATGACAACCATGCACTGAGGTGGCGGTTAATACCACAATATTATTTCCCTGAGAAGTATAAATATACGAGCAGGAAGGTTGATTGGATTCATCTGCCGTAGTATCCATATCGCCAAAGTCCCAGTGCAAAGTATTCATATCAAGCA
>DAOOWO010000226.1:0-4433 GCA_035371225.1 Bacteroidales bacterium
AGCTTGACCAACTTTTCGATTTGGTAAAATCAAAGCCCCGAAGAAGACTTGTTGCTGCATTTGCCAACGATGCCCACACTATTGAGGCAGTTAGCCTGGCTGTTGATAGGGGTATTGTTGATGCCACTCTTGTTTGCGATGAGCCTGTTATGAAAAAGGTGTGCGCTGAGCACAACATAGATCCGGGCAAGTTCCGTATTGTTCAGGAAGCCGACGAAATAAAAGCCGCAGAAAAAGCCGTTGCCCTAATCAACGAAGGAAAAGGCCATATACTGATGAAAGGACTGGTAAGTTCGGATAAATATATGAGAGCCATATTAAATAAGGAAAAGGGCCTGATGTCTAATCCCAATGCCGTGCTCAGCCATGTTACCGTAATAGAAACCCCGAGGTATCCCAAACTGATTATTGTTGCCGATGTTGCCATCATACCGCTGCCCGACCTGAAACAAAAAATTGTGATGACCAATTACCTCATCAAAACAGCAAAAGCGCTGGGCATTGAAAAACCAAAAATCGCCATCCTTGCCGCCACCGAACAAATGTCGGCCGGCATGCCTGCTTGTGTTGAAGCTGCCATCATTGCTAAAATGGCCGACCGCGGGCAAATCAAAGGCGCCATCATTGACGGACCGATGGCTCTGGACGTGGCCATTGATAAAGAAAGTTGCGAAATAAAAAAACTCAACAGCCCCATTCAGGGCGATACCGACGCCATCCTTTTCCCGAATATCGAATCAGGCAACGTATTCTTTAAAACCAATACCAAACTGGCCGGCGGCGAACTCGGAGCCGTAGTGTTCGGTGCAAAAGTGCCTGCAGTACTTACCTCGCGGGGCGACAGTGAAAAAACAAAATTGTATTCCATAGCACTGGCAGCCTGCCTGGCAAAATAATTTCAATATTACATCACAGAAATCTATAAAAAATGGGTAAAAGAAACATCCTCGCAATCAACCCCGGATCTACCTCTACCAAGATAGCCGTATTCAAATCCAACGATCTGATTTTCACCACCAATATCAAACATCCTTCAGAAGAAATCGACAAATTCGACAGAATTTCTGACCAGTATGAATACCGAAAAAACATCATCGTAAAAGAATTGGAAAAAGCCGGTATCGCCTTGTCTTCCATCGAAATAATCATCGGCAGGGGTGGATTGGTAAAACCAATACCTTCGGGTGTTTATGGAGTGAACGAAGCCATGAAAGCCGACCTTAGGGTGGGTATACTGGGACAACATGCCAGCAACCTCGGCGGCCTCATTGCTGATGACCTGGCAAAGATGATTCCGGGCGCCAAAGCGTATATTGCCGACCCGGTAGTGGTTGATGAACTGGAAGATGTTGCCAGAATAAGCGGCCACCCCGAATTTGAACGTATTTCTATATTTCATGCGCTGAACCAAAAAGCCATCGGACGTATGCACGCTCAGGCCATCGGTAAAAAATACGAAGACCTGAACCTGATTGTGGTACATCTGGGTGGCGGCATCAGCGTAGGCGCTCACCGCAAAGGCAGGGTAATAGATGTAAATCAGGCCCTCGACGGCGAAGGACCTTTTTCGCCGGAACGCAGCGGCACCTTGCCTGCAGGAGCATTGGTAAAACTATGCTTCAGCGGAAAATATACCCAAAAGGAAATCCTGAAAATGATCACCGGCAAAGGGGGCTATGTCGCCTACCTCGGGACTAACAGCGCCTATGAAGTTGAGCAAAGGGTAACGGCCGGAGATGAAAAAGCCATTTTTATCCAAAAAGCTATGGCCTACCAGATAGCCAAAGAAATAGGAGCCATGTCGGTAGTGCTTGAATCGGAAGTGGACTCCATTGTCATCACCGGGGGCATGGCTTACGACAAAAATTTCGTCGGCCTGATCAAAGAAAAAGTTAATAAAATTTCTTCTGTGGATGTGTATCCCGGCGAAGACGAGATGCGCGCCCTCGCCCTGAACGGACTTATGCTGCTGAACGGAGAAATAATACCCGCAGAATACAAATAAACAAATACGTACCGCGGGGCTTGTTGAAAACTTTTTCATGATAAAAAAGGGATTTCTGTTGACTTCCCTGGATTTATTTTGTATATTTACAAAGCTTTTTTGAAAGAAAACGTTCTTGTTTATATACAAATCCACATTCTTATGAAAAAAAATCTATCCTGCCTCGCAATTTTTATTGCCGTTTTTGTTTTCATTTTTTCTTCCTGTAAAAAAGACAATACTGACGATCCGCCGGCTACAGTAAAAACAGGCTATGTAACCGGGAAAGTGATTGCCAAAAATGGCACGACTCCCATCCCCAATGCCTCCATTTTTGTTGATGCCGACGGGGAAATTTACCTCACCAAATCGGCCGTGGACGGCACATTTACACTGCAAGCTCCTATCGGAGAGCAAGTATTGAACATTCAAACAGGAGGCGGCAACATTTTCAGGGCGCAATACCCTGTCAGCATCGCTGAAAACCAAACCACCACCATGCCCACGGGAACACTCAAGCTGCTGCAGGCCGACAGTCTTGCTTATATCCATGGCTTGTACGACAACATCCAGGTTATCATCCAGGACTCATTAGGATACAGTGTGCACGAAATTTTTGTCAGCGACCTGAGCAACCTGTCCCTTCTTGAAACCTACGGCGCTATCTTTCTGAATTGCGGTAAACAGGGTGTTCTGGACTCGCTCAAATACCAAAACCTGCTCACCTATGTACAAAACGGCGGCAGCCTGTATGCCTCCGACTGGGCTGTGGAATACCTTACAGGCGACGGCAATTATAAAAGTAACGGCCATGCACACGAACCTTACGGAATAAAAGCCACCTGTCCTAACGGCTTACCTGGCGGGTTTATCGATGACAGCACCTTATGCACATCTAAATCAGGCCCTGCCACCATGGTAAACAATGCACAAATTGTCGCACAGGACCTTATCGATTACCTGGGAATCACTACTATAGACATAGAATACGATCTTGGAGCCTGGGAAGTAATTCAGTTGATTGATCTCCCCTGGGAAATTCTGATACAGGACAATACTACTTACGGACCTTTAGCCGCCCGCATCTACCCCACCCCGTCACCCAACAAGTCCATACAGCGCATGCTCGACCAGGGATGGGTTACTATTTGCCACTTCCCTCCGGGAAACCCTGCTAATGCACATACCATAACGATTTCGGTCAATGCACTGCCTGCACATCTTGCCCATGGCGACTTCATCGGATCGTGCGAAAGCGTTGGCTATGGCGGCGTTATTTATTACACCACCTTCCACAACGAAATCCAGCACAATATCAGCAATGATGTTCAGCACATATTACAGTATTTTATTTTAAACATGTAAAAAAAACATAACGCATGAAAACAAAAACCAAACTTCTGTTTATTGCATTGGCAGCATCACTGATGGTGTTCAACGCCTGCAAAAAAAATAATCACGAGTTAGACATCATTCCCACCGGCAATGGCCCTTACAGCCCAACCACCGAACAATCTATGGCAGGACTGGGCACAACGCCAGGTTATCCCACAGGCACCGCGTTTACGCTGCCTGCCAATATTTCTATTATTGGCGAGATCAGGGGCGGCATACAGGGTAAAAGCTATCAGGTGAATAAACAAAAATACAACGGGCCTTTCCCTATTGTTGCTGAGGAAAAAGCATGGGTTGATTACGGAACCGGCACCTTTGTGAATTTATATATTAAGTTTTTTAATTCCCTGCCCACACCTTCTTCTGTTACCATACCGGGAGGACTGATTTTTGTGGATTCGGCAGACCTGCATGAACATATCGGCAATTATCAAAAAGGATATATTATGCAGTCATTCACCATCCCCGTTCCTGCTATGGATACGGCATTTGCACATATCAAAGCCTATTGTCTGAATGCCACTTTAGCCGCCAGTAATTACAATGCGGTATATTACATTGGACCCATCACCAATAACCCGCAACTAAACCAAATCACCAACATCATGGCGCCCAAACAATATCCTTTTGGAGAAGAATACAATATTCAACAGATTGTCTGGGATGTTACCGACCATGGATTAACACTTTCTGCCGCTCAGATACAATACCTGAATTCTTTGCCATAGTTTTGTTTTGATAATTGTTGTTATTAAAAACCGGCGGTCAATACCAGCCGGTTTTTTTTATCCACATTTTGAAAACTATTTCATTAAAAAAAATAACTTTGTTTTTTTATATCAAATAATTTTCGATGAAACAATATTTAGTACTTCTCGACCATGTTCTGCAAAAAGGAACCGCAAAGGCCGACCGTACCGGCACCGGTACCATCAGTGTCTTTGGTTATCAGATGCGTTTCGACCTGAATGAAGGCTTCCCTTTATTAACCACCAAAAAGCTGCATCTGCGTTCAATAATACATGAATTACTCTGGTTTCTTCAAGGCAATACA
>DAOOWO010000227.1:0-4427 GCA_035371225.1 Bacteroidales bacterium
TGCTGTCGATCAACCATGAACCATCAACCATCAACCCCTTACTCGACGCTGTAGCCGGTTATGACATTTCAGGGAAAAAAGCGCTGTTTGAATCGGGTATTGGCTCCCGGCTTACTATCAGCCTGTATAAAAAAGTATATTTGGGCGGTTCTATCATGTATCATCAATCGTCATTTCCCCAATACATTGATGACAAAATCACTTCGGGGCGGGCTGTCCCTGGACATAACTACGCTTACAAATCGGCACTGGGCGGGTACAACTACCTGGATTATGATTTTTATATTGCCTACAATTTTTATAAATATTTCACCCTGGAGGCAGGATTTGGAAAAAATTTCTGGGGCGATGGTTACCGTTCGCTTTTTTTGTCCGACGCAGCCTATAACTATCCATATTTGAAATTAAGCACCAATGTCTGGAAAATAAAGCTTGTCAATCTTTACACTAATTTTAAGGACATGACAGGCATTTATAACTCTACCAAATGGAAAAACATGACCAACAAATTCGGGGCTTTTCATTACCTCAGTTGGGATATTTCAAAGCGCGTTAATTTAGGATTTTTTGAGTCTATCATCTGGCAGGCTAAGACCAGCGGGGGCTCGCGTGGTTTTGACATCGCCTACCTCAACCCTGTTATTTTTCTGCGGCCCATAGAATTTCAGCGGGGATCACCCGACAATTCTTTGCTGGGAGTAAGTCTGAGAGTGAAAGTAGGAAAAAAGACTTCGTTGTATGGGCAATTACTTATCGATGATATTATCTTGGGAGAAGTTAAAAAAGGCATTATCAACCGTTTCAAGCACGTCCGTCATCCCGAAGACAACAGCCTGGTGTATGGTTTCTGGACCAATAAACAGGCCTGGCAAATTGGTGTGCGTTCCTATGATATGTTTAAACTAAAAAATCTTTCGGCCCTGCTCGAATTTAATTTCGCCCGGCCTTATACCTATGCCCACCGTATCGTTACGCAAAATTACGGCCATTATAACCAGCCGCTGGCACATCCAGGAGGCGCCAATTTCATGGAGGCCTCGTTGTTTCTGCGCTACAATTATCAACGGTGGTTTTTTGAGCTTCATGCCAATTATACCGTTACCGGTTTGGATTCCGTCAATTCTGATGTTGGCCAGGACATCTACAAGCCCGCCTGGGATGCCTATGATGCCTCGGTCGGGAATGTTGTGCTAAACCCGTATTTTAATGAGATAGCACAAGGCATAAAAACACGCATTGGCTATTATTCACTGAATGTAACTTACCTGCTGAATCCTAAAAACAATATGCGTTTGGTGCTGAACTATTATTACCGCCAATCCTCCTCGAAACTCGCCAGCGAGTCAGCAAATGTTATCCAACTGGGAATAAAAATGTCGGTACCCGACCGGCATTTTGATTACTAAACATTTGTACTATCACTTTAGCCGATTTTCTGTTTCGTCACACAGAGCCCTTTTCCCAGACAAATCTATGGTCTGCATTATAATCCCTGAAAAAGGTGAAATGTACCTTGTATTCACTCTCCGCTTCCCGGCCCTTACTGCATAGCACCGAAGATTAAAAAAATAAAATCAATTGACTTTCTCTTCAGCTACCTGCAGAACCACATCAGTAGCGGCATCATACACGTAGGCAACCACCTTGCAATGTTTGTCGTTCCATGCGGGATCCAGAATTTTTTTATAGGTGCGGATGACGGCAGAATCCTGTGCCACACCGCCATTGGTAAGCACTTCGCCAAAACTGCCAGCAAAAGCATCTCTCATCACATCCATAAAAACATAGTTTTCTATTTCCGGAGTGGTGCCGACAGTATTATTGTTGTTCAGTTGATACCCGGTGATACTGTCTTCAGAAATAAACAGGGCAATTTTCAGGTTTTGGGTGTTGGCTGATAAAAATTTGGATTTGACATGCGCGCATAGTTTTCGGCTGGCCGAATCATAATTGTTGATAATCTGCAAGGTCATCACGGGGCTTTGGGCCAGCACCTGTTCGGCTTTGGTCTGCCAGGTAGCCGGTGTTCCGTAAAAAACATTGGTGCCATCGATTTTTTCGCGGTTAAACCCGGCGCGGGGCTGAGCTGGGCTGCCAAAGTAAGCATAAAGTTCCTCGCCAAAAGTTCCCGCACGCAAATCCAGGTCATAATTGCCGGGCTCAGGCTCTGACAGGCCTCCGGAATGTATTGCCAGGGCCACCACCCTGCTGCCATAGGCTTGTTCTTTTATCTGATGTATGTAATAAGCCCCAGTCGGACAATACACGCATTTATGACCGGTAAACTCTTCTATCAGCAGTGTTTTCTCAGGTGAAGTAATTTCGGGAAAAACAGGCACGGGACAATCAGAAACGTCGGGTACTACCATATAGGGCGCTTCCACTTTATCGCATGAAAAAAATATTGTTACAGAAGAAAGTAAAAGCACGCTTACAATAAAAAGTTTCGTTTTCATTTTTTTCTTTTTTAAAAACTTGAAGAAATTGACAACATTAAGCCATTGGCAGCCGGCACAAACCTGCAAACCCCACCCACGCACAAAATACCAGCCCGCTGACGGCCGTAACTAAGCGCAATGCGTGTGGAACCCACCGCAAAAGCTGTGGCCACATTATAATAATGAATCCGTTTTTCTGCAATCGCGTTGCCATAATTGTACATATCGGATACTGAGAAAAACCATTTGGGAGCTATGGTATATTCCACCATCCCAAAAGCCCATGAACCATAACCTTGTTTGGCATACATATGCTGTAGTTCAGAGCGGATAGAATGTTTGTCATTGATGTTGAAGGTCATGTCAACAACCACGGTATGCGAATGAATGTTCGGCATTTCGTGGCCCTCAATAACTGTAGAATTATATTGAATATAAAAATAGTCCACTATCAGTTTGAATGTTTTGCTAAACTTTTTTGAGAACTCAAAATTGAAATTTTCATAGTAAGCATTTTTACCGATTTTGAAGAAATCAGATTTGTAGCCCAGGGTTCCGGTAGAGTCTATGGGCGTATTTTCGTCAATTTGTTTTTTATCAATGGCATTATACCGCGAATAGGTCAGCGACAGGTTAGTTCCATATTTGCCGCCCAATTTCGATTTCTTTTGAAAAGTATAAATACCTTGTGCCTGCATACCGAATTCTCCATTGGGTTGGGTGCCATAAGTATATATCGTCGGGAGGCTATAAGTGGTTTGTTTAGCCAACGAAGGAATATAATTAATATTCAGGTCAATACCTTCGGCATTTCGATCTGATTTAAAACTCATATTATCCGTGCGTATGGCAGCCAGGTAAAAACCCATACCTTTTTTTGCATACGTCATCTGGAGTAAGGTGGCATTACCGGGCTTGTAAATGCGATTATTTATGGTGGAGGGGTCGTTTATTTTATGTGCATATTCCCCGTTAAACAAAAAATTCTTATAGCTTACTGAAGCCCTTCCGCCGTATGCAGCCACATTTTTCGGCAGTTTATACACGGGGTCGTCGGCTTCCTGATACTTACTTACAAAACTGCCTCCAATACTTACCCTGAGCGCTTTATCATTAAGTTTTGTAAAAATATCATTGATGCTGAATTCGGCATCGGCGCCTCTCACCACGCCAGGCCCCCAGTCAAAATAATAGCGCTGTTTGCCCCAAATACCTTTTAAGGTGATGCCTTTCCAGGGATTCACTTTTACATTGATGCCGTCCAGCGAATTGTCAAAACCAAGGCTGGGGTCCTGCCAGGTACGGTACACCAGACCAGAGCCAAACTGATCGTAGGAATTGCCCACAGTAATGGTAAATTTATCTTTTTCAAACGAAACAAAACGATACGGGATACCAATGCCTTTATAACGGGCATCGTAGCCCTGGAGGGCATACAAATAATTTTCAAAACGGAAGCCGGCTGAAAACGGGCCGTTGGTATAATTGATATTCGCGAAAGCATTCATCAGCACTTTTTGAGGCACATCGGGGGCGCCAATTATAGAATCTTTGTTATAGTACATCCCGTCGAACTGGAAATTTCCGCTGATCTGGCTGTTTCTCAAAAATTTTTCAAAACCCTGCGAGCGGGCCGGATTAAAAGAAAAAACGCCCAACACAATAAAGGTGAGGACAAAAATAATTTTGTATCTCATAAATAAATTCTTAAAAATAATTGGTGAAGGCTTTTAGTGTGCATCCAGCGTTTCGCCTTTGGCTACTTTCCTGACAATATTAATCAGTTCCAGTTCACTCCCCTGCGAAAAAGAAGTGTGCTGCCACACGATTTCGTTATTCCCGTTGATAACAAAAGTATGGGGAATAAGATTGACATTCATGGCTCTTTTAAAGTCGCTGTTAATATCCAGATACACTTCGTAATCCCAGTTTTTGCCGTTGACCAGCGGGCTGACATTGGCTGATGTTTTGGAATCATCAATAGAAATG
>DAOOWO010000228.1:0-4400 GCA_035371225.1 Bacteroidales bacterium
TAAATCTGCCGTTTCCACTTTTTATACTTTCAACTTTCAATTTTCGACTTTTAATTCACCGCAACTCACTAATCTCCTAATTACCTATCTCACTCAATTAACTAATCACCTGATCACTCAATTAACTTAATCCCCTAATCACTCAATCTCCCAGTCTCCCAGTCTCCAAATCTCCCAATCTCCAAATCTCTCAATCCCCTATTTAACCCAATAAACTTAATCTCCTAATCACTTAATCACTCAATCCCCTATTTAACTTAATTAACTTAATCCCTCAATAGCTCAATCTCTAATCTCCATCCTCCTAAGGCACTTCAACACTATTCAGAATTTCATTAATAATTTCTTCCGTAGTAATATTTTCTGCTTCGGCTTCATAAGTCAGGCCGATACGATGGCGCAGTACGTCATGGCAGACAGCCCTGATGTCTTCCGGGTACACATAACCTTTGCGTTTGATGAAGGCATAGGCTTTGGCAGCCAGCGCCAGATAAATACTTGCTCTGGGAGATGCACCGTAGCTGATAAGCCCCTTGAATTTTTTCAGGTTATACTTGTCGGGGTAACGGGTGGCAAAAACAATATCGGTAATATAGTTTTCTATTTTTTCATCAATGTATACCTCTCTTACAATGGCCCGAGCCTTGAGGATATCGTCAGTTTTTATGATAGGGCTAGTGGTAAGAGTTTTGTTCCCGATGTTTTGTCTCATGATGAGTTTTTCTTCTTCTTTGGTGGGATAGCCGATGACCACTTTCAGCATGAAACGGTCCACCTGGGCTTCGGGCAGGGGATAGGTACCTTCCTGTTCGATAGGGTTTTGTGTAGCAAGAACGAGAAAGGGTTCGGGCAATTTGAAAGTGGTATCGCCAATGGTAACCTGACGTTCCTGCATGGCTTCCAGCAGCGCACTTTGTACTTTTGCCGGCGAACGGTTGATTTCATCGGCCAGGATGAAGTTTGAGAAAACAGGACCCTGACGTACATTAAATTCTTCTTTTTTCTGGCTGTAAACCATGGTGCCAACAAGGTCGGCAGGGAGCAGGTCTGGGGTAAACTGTATACGGTTGAATTTTGCGTCAATGGCACTGGCCAGCGATTTTATGGCAAGGGTTTTTGCCAGACCGGGAACACCTTCCAATAAAATGTGACCATTAGAAAGCAATCCGATGAGCAGGCGCTCAACCATGTGCTTCTGTCCGACTATCACTTTCGACATTTCCATGCTGACCATGTCAACAAATGCGCTTTCGCGCTGGATACGATCATTAAGCTCTCTGATATCAATTATTTCCTGCATAATCTTGAAATTTTTTTGGGCACAAATTTAAAATAGTGAACAATCTTTTTTCAAGTACATTTTTGTTAAAAAATGTTAATGAAAGCATTAAACAAACATCATATACAACTTTATTTCCCGGGATTTATTATTTCAATAAAAATTTTTTTTATTTACACCAGCTTTAATAACTTTGTGCATCATAAAACACTGAAAAACACAACAAAATTTAATACAGATGATAAAAAAATTATTCTTTTCATTAGTTACCTTAGCCTTGTGCATTAATGCTGAAGCTCAATGGACAAACAAGACAATGATCTTTGAAACCCTCACCAGAAGTTACCGCGTTTACAAGTCTCCAAACTATAATCCTTCGGTACCGGCATCCCTGGTGATTACATTGCATGGCCTTGGCGATAACATGACCGCTTTTAGCCAGCTTGGGTTTAATTATATTGCCGATACTGCCAATATTATTGTTGTCTGTCCTCAGGCGGTCAATGATCCATTGGTGGCTGCGGTTTTTGGTTACGGCACGGCCTGGAATTCGGGCGCCGGAATGTATTATAGCGGCAGTTGGTACTATCCTAATCCCAGTGTTAATGATATAGGTTTTATGAATGCCCTGGTGGATTCTGCCCGGGCAAATTACTCCATCGACGCTTCACGGATGTATATCTGCGGATTTTCTATGGGAGGGTTTATGACCGAACGCATGGCCTTACAGTCCAATCTTGATTTTGCTGCCTTTGCCTCAATGTCGGGAACGATAGGTGCAGGCATAAGCGCCTATAATCCAGGGCGGCCTGTTCCAATTGCACATTTTCACGGCACTGCCGATTCCACGGTTTATTATGTCGGCAATCAATTTGGTATAGACCCTGATTCATTGATTCGTTTCTGGGTGCTGAATAATGGCTGCAATCCTGTGCCGGATTCAACAGGGTTTGCGAATACTGCTGCCGACAATATCACGGTGGATAAATTCTCCTATGCCGGTGCAGGCCCCGATGCTGAAGTGCTCTTTTACCGAATGAACGGCGCTAGCCACGAAGTGTTATATCAGCCGGATAATGATATGACCGAGATTCTCGAAATCTGGAAGTTTTTCCGACGGCATCAAAATCTTACTGCACAGGTGCCAGAACAGGAATTACAAAAAGATATTTTTATGTATCCCAATCCTGCAAGTGAGTTTATAAATATCATGACTCCTCCGGTTAATGGAAAAAGCAACGTGGAAATATTTACGCTACAGGGCGCATTGATATATTCTTCAACACTCACCGGGCAATTCCATCATATTCCGTTATCTAAGGATGTGTTTCGCAGAGGTATGTACCTGCTCAGGGTGAGTGGCCCCACTATTAATGTTACCCGCTCAATAATTGTCCAGTAATTAAAGTATTGTTATCTTTTTGAAATCCAGATTCTTGAAGGGAATCTGGATTTTTTTTTGAGATGAAAATAATTAATACGAAAATTTTTAGTTAAAATATCATCCAGATATGTAACAAAAATAATCTTTGTTAGTCTTATTGTGTGGTTATACAAATTATTAAAATGAACTGCATAAAAAAATTTATTTTACTGTTTTTGCTCCTGGGCGCGGGAAGCCTCTATTCTCAGACACCGGGACGCGTTACCATCAAGGGTGTTATTAAAGATAAAGATAACAACGAAGCCGCTTTTGCCACTGTGATGTTGCTCAGCCCTAAAGACTCCACCCTGCAGAATTTTACGCAAAGCAATGATCATGGGGCTTTTGCTTTTAATAATGTGAAAAACACTGCCTATTTGCTGAAAGTATCCCACATAAGTTTTCTGCCGCTGCAGCAATATTTAGTACCGGCCACCTCCTCCGTCAATGATTTGGGAACGGTGTCCATAAAACCTATCGCCAAAGAGCTTTTTGAGGTGGTCATCCGCGAAGCCAAGGCTCCTTTATCTATCAGAGGCGACACTATCGAATACGATGCAACTACTTTCAGGGCGCCTCCGGGTTCTTCTGTCGAAGACCTGTTGCGAAGGCTGCCCGGTATCGACGTAGATGCTTCGGGCAACCTTAAATCGCAAGGTAAAGACGTAAAAAGGGTATACGTGGACGGGAAAACTTTTTTTGGTGATGATCCCGCAGGTGCTACCAAAAATCTTGATGCTAATGCTGTGTCCAAGGTGCAGGTGTTTGACGAAAAGTCGGAACAGGCCAAACTTACCGGGGTAGATGATGGCGTGAAAGAAAAAGCTATGAACCTCGAGCTGAAAGATGAGTTTAAAAAGGGTAATTTCGGTAAAGTTACTGTAGCTGGCGGAACTAACGAAGAAGGGGTGCTGCGTTGGGCTGGACGTGGCAATTTTAACCGTTTTGATAAAAAATCACAACTGTCGTTTATCGGCTATGCCAACAATATAAATGAAACTGGTGTCAACTGGGAAGACTACGGAGAGTTTAAGGGACAATCAACTTTCGATCGTTACGATAACGGCGATTTTGGCTTCAGCTCAGGCAGGGGAAGATATTTTTATATGACCGATGAGGACTCTCCCATAAGCTATTTCGACGGTCGTGGATTTACTAAAAACTATGGTGGCGGAGCAAATTATAACTTCGATAACAAAATCACCAAGTTCAATATTTCTTATTTTTATAAAAATAATCAGCAGGAGTACGACCAGTTTGACTATAAAGAAACTTTTTTTCAGGATAGCTCCTATTTCAATAACGACACCACTGATTATGCCGATACCCGGCAAAGTCACACGGTGGCGGCACGTATCGAACAAAATATTGACTCCAATAATGTGTTAATTGTAAAGGCTAATTTCAGGTACAATATCATCGATAAGAACACTTTGAAAACAAGTTTTTATTCATTGGGCGATAATGAGATTATCAATAACCTGATTACCAATAATGCTTCGGATGCCAGTTCCTGGAAACTTAACAGTACCGCAATTTACAGGCATAAATTTAAAACCAAAGGCCGTTCGTTTGCCGTAAGCGGAGCTTATAACATCAACCCCGGAGATGAAAGCGAAAAATATTATTCCAGCAATGCTCATTTCATTCCTTCTTATGAGGAAGTGTTGCATCGCATCTCTGCCAGGAATTACGACA
>DAOOWO010000229.1:0-4394 GCA_035371225.1 Bacteroidales bacterium
TTCAAAAATGAAATAAAGAAGTTGGTGGCTGCATCGCCGGTGCTTTCATAATATCCAAGTCCGCCCTGGTATTTGTATTGCGAAATAACATTTATCGGCTCAAATCCCGAAGCCCGCATATCTTTCATGTGGATGTATTCCATATCGCGGTCAACGCGGAGTTCAATGCGGACTTTTATTTTGTCTCCAAGTTTCAATGGGGTTTCTTCTGTTACCGGAGTAATCACGGGACCATGGTCGGAGTTGCGTTCCACAAATAATTTCTTTACCAGTTTAAGTGGAGTTTCTGCAGGTGTTATTTTATCCAACTGCTCAAAATATTGCCAGTACAGAGCACCCCAGGCCACACCATCGTCGGTTTTGGTAACTTTTACCTTTCCCATTTCCGGTTTAATGGCTTCATCAAACCAGGATGTTCTGAAATATCCTGTACCCGCCTGCTGTTTCGAATCAGGAAGGTTTTTGGGATCAATGAGCATTCCTCCCAAAGAGATTGTAACCTGAGGATCTCTGGCAAGCCAGTCGGTGCCACGGAGCAGAAGAGCATAACATGCTTCTGCTGTGGCTTTGGTAGTTTTCCAGTTTTGTGTTTGTTTTTGTTTAAGCAACCATACCTTCATGTCTTCCACGGATTGCTTGTCGTTAGCCACTTCATCAAAACACTCTATCAACAGGGCTTGTGTTTCTATGGGTGCCTGATACCAGTAGTATCCGTAATCCATGTCTTTCCAGTACATCCCCATTTCTTCGCTGAAAATGGCATTTTCTTTCAGGGATTTAATGATGTCGGCGGCGGTGGCTTTATCGTCGAGGCGATGCATGGCCAGGGCTATCATGCCTTGAAGATAGCGGTTGTTGGGCAGCCAGTATTTTTTTGCTTGCCCGAAGTAATAGTCGAACGCCTTTTTATTCTTCGACTCTACTTGAATATCTTTGATGAAATAGCTACGTGCGTAAAGGTATTGTATCTGTATTCCGCCAAGATGATTTTCAAACATGTGATCGGGATCATATCTTAACAGCCATTCATAATCTTCTCTTACGCGGTCATCAAGGTAGCGCGAGCCGCGTTTTATCATGTTCCATACCCTGTGCTGGTCTTTTATATCCCTGACGCCAAGTTTATCGAGATGGCTGAATCCTGTGATGATATGTTGGGTGATATACCTGTCATCGGGCATACCGGGGAACCAGGTCCAGCCACCGTTGGAAACCTGTAGTTTTTCAAGCTTTTTTAGCGCTTTTTCTATTTCGCCCTGCATGCGTTTGGCTTCTAGCAGCACACCAATATTGCGTTTTGACTGTGATTCATTTTTGGCCTCCATCACCCAGGGTGTCTCCTGTAACATCAGGTATTTCAGGTCCTGATTTTTTTCAAGGTTTGATAATAACGCATCGGGTGTGATGTCTTTCCAACTGTCGAAAACTTCTCTGATTTTGGGGTTGGAGTTGGCTATGTATGTAGCGATGCTGTTGGCATAAAAACGGCTGAAAATTTGTTCGGTACATTCATAAGGGTATTCAATCAGGTAGGGCAGGGCCTGCACAGCATACCACGATGGATTTGAGGTAAATTCAAGCGTTAGTTTATAGTTTTTCAGCGTGTTGGATTTGTAGGCGTTGATGAGCTTTTCGAGCGAGAAATTTTTAGACTGATTGCCACGTATTGGCAGCGGCATAGTTTCGGTAACCAGCATGCGGTTTGTCAGCACGGGTATGGTCATCTCTTCGCCATCGCTGAATTTTCCTGCTTTGGCAACCACCTTATAGGTAATGGCAGAAATGTTCTCGGGTACATATAAGGTCCATTCCATTGCCTTACTTTGTCCTTTGGGTATTCCCACACATTTCACCTGGTCGGTGTTTTTCATCAGCAGGTCGATGGGTTTCTGTGTTCCGGCGTCAAAGAGCATTAGCGAGGCATCGGCTGTGATGGAATCGTCGGCGAGGTTGGTGATTTTTGCCGAGAAAACTATTTTGTCGTTTTCGCGGAAAAAGCGCGGAGGATTGGGCATCACCATCAGGTCTTTCTGGGTGATTACTTCTTTTTGTATCTGTGAAAATTTCAGGTCTTTGGTATGTGCCAGTCCCATGAATTTCCATTTGGTGAGGGCTTCCGGGACAGTAAAAGAAATGACTATTTCTCCGTCTTCGTTGGTGAGCAGGTGAGGGTAAAAGAATGCCGTTTCGTTGAAGTTGGTTCTGGTTTTCACATCCGTCAGCCCCTCCTGACGGCTGTCGTTTTTTTCGCCGCTTGCTGCCTTATCTTTAGATTCTTCATCTACAACAGTTTCGAAATTTGCCAGGGCCATATCTCCTTCGGCTTTGCCTGCCGCCCCTGCCATTGGGGCGGCTGCTTCCGCTTTTTTCATAGCCCTTCCGTTTTTGGTTTGTACTGCGGTAGTAACGGTAACATCGCTAATTTCTGCCTGTTCAATTCCTGCTCCATCGTAGTCATCATAATAAGCATAACCCCGGTTATATCGGTAGTAATAATTGTCATAACCAAACCAATTCAGGTAATCATAAACGTGATAGTTGAAATATACATAAGGGTTCCAGTTTACAGAATAAATTGATGAACCAACAGAGGAAAACCCATCGTATGAATCCCATTTTTTTTGCATATAATAATGGTTATACAGGCTTAAAAACCAAGAGTTGGAGCGGTAAGCATCGAGTGAAGCATCATACATTCCTGCCAACATTTCAGCGGCTACTTTTTCGCCGTTTTTTCCCTTAATTTTTATTTTCCATTCTTCGTTTTGTCCGGGTAGCAGTTTATTACGGAATGTTTCAAAGCTAATGTCCAATTCCTTATTAGTGTAAGGAACTTCTATGTTGATATTGTACTGGTACACCCTGCTATGACGCACAAATGAAAAATGAACGGCGAAGTTGCCCCGGTATTCTTCTTTTATGGGTATGGTGATTTTTTTCAGTTCATTGCTTAGTTTTATCCATTGTTTCTGAATAATATTGTTCCGTACTTCCACTTCCATCAGTACGCTTACATTTTGTTCTTTGGTGCCTATTAAAAAGGCTGCTTCATCACCGGGTTCGCCCTTGGCTTTTAATGTGGAGAACCATGCAAAATCATTAACCGGAATGGTTTTGTCGCTGTTTGAATATACGGTAAAATAGCTGAAAGATTGCACTTTTTCACCAAACCTGTCGGTAGAATTAATTTCAAGCACATATTGTCCCGAGGGCCACGAGGAAAGGTTGGGAAGAGAAAGCAGCGAGTCTTTCTGCGTGTCAAAAGAGTATTCCAGTAATTTGTTCCCTTTGGCCCATTTGGAGGTGTTGGATTCGTTTTCGTATTGATCATAAGGGAACCACAGGTAATAATCGTTTTTAGAAATAATTTTCATATCCGGTTCTTTCCATAATCTGCTGCGGAAAAGTTTTTCGGGCTGTTTCAACTGGTGAACTATGATGGTGCCACTGGCATATTCGTACGTGCCGCTTAGGTTCGTGGTGGATATATTATAGCGGTCCTGACTACTTTTTTCTATTTCGCCGGGCACATCAACATTCACCAGCAGGGCTTTGTATCCTGCAAACAGCGTGGTTTGTGATGATCGTGTCTCGCCGTTGATATCGGTGATATCAGCAGTAATCAAATAGATGAAGGTCGGGTCGGATTTTTTGCTGACTTTATAATCGGGAACGGCATTAAAATCGATGCTGAACTCACCTTTTTCGTCGGTAATAGTGGTGCCGTTCAAAATTTCCATCTGCGGAGAACTGGGATAATATCCATACCAATAATACCACCAGTAGGGGAATCGGGCCGTTCGCACCACGCGGTATTTTACCTGAGCATTATCAATATTGGCTCCGGCATAGGCTGTTGCCGAACCTTTTAATGTTACTTTTTCACCAAGTTTATAGGTGCCTTTTACAGGTTCAAATTTTACCTCAAATTTTGGCCGCTTGTATTCTTCAACCGAGAAATAAAGGCTTCCCCACGAATCGGTAAGATGCATCTGCCCGTTAAGCGATCCGGTGGGTAAAATGAATGTACCGCTAAAAGTACCATATTCGTTGCTGGTAAGCTTGATTTCAGCCACTTTCTGGTAGTTGACATCGTACAAAATCACATTGGTTTCCGTTAACGGCCTTATGGCTGAAGTTTCACCATCAGTTTCCAGTAATATCCCTTTAAAGTATAGTGTTTGCCCGGGACGGTAAATCATCCTGTCGGTGAAAAATATGGTCCTGTTTTGTTTTGTGTTGGTGTATTTGGACACTTTGTACATGTAAAAATCTGAAGACTTCAGCTTGTCATTATTATAGTTAAACTCCACAAAAGAGTTGTTGTAATTGTTATTGGTTGGTATTACCTCAAACATGCCGTCTTCATTGCTTGTATACCGGGCGCCGCCGTG
>DAOOWO010000230.1:0-4370 GCA_035371225.1 Bacteroidales bacterium
TTGTTTTAATGTGTCATCCAGGATAAAGGAATACTTCAGGAATTGTTCATTAAGAAAAGAAGAACGATATTGCGATATCCCGGTTCTACATGAGAATAATGGCAACTGCAAAGTGGCATCATCATCGTAATATAGCGAAGGAAGGATGAGTTTGTTTTTGGCATCGAGGTGTTGGATGACAGCGCCCAGAAGGCTGTCGGCAAGCCGGTTTGAGGATTGGCTTTCAAAAAGCACATCGCAGATGATCAGGGAAATTTTATCCGAGTTACTGTCGAGTACCTGTAAGCTTTTGAGTAAAGCTTCTCTATCGGTAATCACCGTATTGAGGGTGTTATCGTTGTCGGCAGGAAGTATTTCATTGTTCCTTGATGTATTAAGCAGCAAATATTTTTCTGTGGGCAACGGTTCAGGTTTCTTGTTCAGAATATGCTTACACAACAGTTCTTTGTAGTCCATCACCTCGTTCATAAAATCGAAACCGTCGTACATATTGACATGAGCCAGCCAAAGCAGTGAAAATACAATCATCCATACTGCGTGAGCAGCATTAGCCAACAAGCGCTTCAGGCTGATGCCGGGCAGAAAAAAAATGATAACACTGCTGTTGAATTTTCGGATTCTTTTTGGCTTTGCCATACAAGCATTTATTTTTTTGTGTGTACTGCTATTTTCTTTGTTTGTTGAAGTTGTTCATCAAATTGAAAAAAATGAATTAAAGCGAGCCATAAAAAAGATGCAAACAACTGATTATTAATAATCTATATGCATAATATTTTTATTAATCCCGTAACTATATATTTCAGAGAGAAGCAGCACGCACTCCACCAAGCTATTTAGAACAGAATTAATGCATGCAAATTAATGAAATTTTATTACATAGGTAAAAAAAATAACTCAATTATAAAAAAATCTCAACATAGTTGATATAGATTGAGCCAGTATGATTAGCTATCACCAATGTACATCATAAAGTATTAATCAAGCTGGTAAAACAATGGCTGCCTTCCTGATTTTTGAAAGAATGTGAATGCAGGAATTAATATTTGAAAACTTTTATTAATAAAAGTGGCCTGGCCCCGTATTAATCGAATTTTGATAGAAAAAATCTTCTTCATGTTTATTCCCTTTATTTTTAGTTTCAAACATTAAAATTCGAGTAAAATTCGATAAAAAGTATGCAGGTAATTCTTAATTCGGTCTGCACTAAATAAACCTAAATTTGCTCACAATAATCTCAAAGATATTCTGTAAAATAAAAAAACCTCACATTTTGTGAGGCTTTATCTGTTTTTTTGTGGTCCCACCTGGACTTGAACCAGGGACCACCTGATTATGAGTCAGGTGCTCTAACCAACTGAGCTATAGGACCTATTGCTATTTTAGCAAGCTATTTGGTTTTGTGGCGGCAAAATTACATCTTTGCACCCAGTTTTCCAAATAAAATTTTTTATGTCCTTTCAAAAAATTAATAACATCATTTTTGATTTTGGTGGTGTCATTATCGATATCGACTATTGGAAAAGCATCAACGCTTTTATCAAGCTGGGAGCCAAAGATTTTGCCAACATATACTCCCAGGCCGGCCAGATCGAAGTCTTCGACAAACTCGACAAGGGGCTGATAAGCCCCGATGACTTCCGAAAAGAACTAATCCGTTTTTTTCCACCCGAAACCACAGTCCGGATGATTGATGATGCCTGGAATGCCATTTTGCTGGGAATACCCGGACACCGGATACACATGCTGGAAAAAATCAGAAAAAACTACCGCCTGATTCTGATGAGCAATACCAATATCATCCATTACGACATTTACAGCAAAGAACTGAAAGAAAAATTCGGCTACGACACGCTGGACTGCCTGTTTGACAAAGTGTATCTATCCTTCGAACTGGGTATGCGCAAACCCGACACCGCATTTTTCAAGCTGATACTGGACGAAAACCATCTCGATCCCGCCACCACCTTGTTTATTGACGATTCGGAACAAAACCTGCCGCCTGCACAAAGTCTTGATATACACACATATTTTTTAGAGAAAGGCACAGATGTAAGTACCCTTTTTGAAAAGGCTTTCCTGACAGACAAAGTATTGACCAGGATACTGCCAAAAAAAATTAATACCACCAGATAACACTTTTTTTAAGTACCGGCGGGGTTTGTTGCGGACTATTAACTTATTTCTTTTCTTTGAGTGCCAGGGTTGAGGTAATCACCACCTGCGAGATTTCAGACACCATAAAAGCACCGTAAAAAGTAACATCGCCGGAGCCGGCTGCAGGTGCCTGCCACTTGAACGACCATGAATTACTGCCTTCGGCCTTGGAACCCTTATCAGTATGGGTGATATACTTTCCCTTTCCGATTAATTTAGTACGGTCGGAATCAGTCAGGATTAGTTTACCCATTAAAGTTCCCGAAACATTTTGCGGCGACACTTCAAAACCTATGCGCTGCACCCCTGCCGAACCGCTGGCAGCAGCTTTGATGGTATAGGTTTTCCCAGGCTCATAGACATTGCTGACCGCATCAGAAGTAATCATGCCTTCCTGTTTCTTTAAAGTAGCATTATGACAGGCCATACAGGTTTTTACATCAGCCGGTGAACCGGTCTTGGCTGCAGGGGCACCTCCCGGATAAGAAAATAACTGCAGACTGAAAAAGCCTACCACAAACAATGTGGTTATAAATACCAAAACAGTGGTTTTTGTTCTCATTGTTTTTTTATTTCAAAGATAACAAATTATTTATAATATTCCGAAATTTCTTTCAATACATCCAAAGTCTCATCCAGGGTGTTGGTACTTACAAGTTTCGTGCGAAACTGTTTAAAATTTTCCAAAGCCCTGAAAATGGTGCTGTAATGTTTCCGCATTTCGAGTATGGCTGTGCGCTCGCCTTTGTTATTTACTGAGCTGAGCAGATGTCCGGTAACCATTTCTATTCTTTCGCCAATCAGCGGCGGTGTGGGGAGTTTTCCAAACTTAATATATTCTTTGATATCTTTAAAAATCCATGGATTGCCAATAGCAGCCCGGCCAATCATCACCCCATCCACGCCATAACGATCTTTCATTTCGAGGGCAAACTGCGGTGTGTCCACGTCGCCATTGCCGATGACCGGAATGGTAATTCGCGGATTATTCTTCACCGCCCCAATGAGTGACCAGTCGGCTTTACCTTTATACATCTGAGTTTTTGTGCGTCCGTGGATGGTGATGGCGCTGATGCCGACATCCTGCAACTGTTCGGCTAGTTCAGGCATGACAAGATTTTTCTCGTCCCATCCCAGTCGGGTTTTAACGAACACAGGTTTAGAGGAACTTTTCACAACTGCCGTGGTAATATCCAGCATTTTCGGGATATCTTTCAACAAAGCGGCGCCACCTCCTTTGTCCACAATTTTTTTTACCGGACAACCAAAATTCAAATCAATAAAATCCGGGTTAGCCTCTTCGGCAATAGCTGCTGCAGCTACCAAAGAGTCCTTATTGTTTCCGAAAAGCTGTATCCCGATAGGCCGTTCTGATTCGTCAAATACCAGTTTTTTTTTACTTTTTTCCGCACACCGCAGCAGGCCTTCGGCTGCAACAAATTCGGTAACCACCATGTCGGCACCATAGGATTTGCATATTCTGCGAAAGGCAGTATCAGTAACATCTTCCATAGGGGCCAGCGCCAGGATAAAATCAGAAAAAAGTTTTCGTACAAATTCGTTCACTATAGTTTTTTATTAAAAATTAGCAATTATCACTTTTTTGAAACAAAAGTATTAATTTAGCGTAATCAAGCAACCAATTATATTATTTTGATGTCTATTGAAATATCGCGCCATAATTCAAAGCAAGAACCAAAAATTCAAAATAAATGAAAAACATATCGACTATCTTTATTGGTATTTTATGCACCATTGTATTTTCTGTTTTTTCGCAACAAGACGCCAAAGCACAGTTAACTGTTGTTGAAGGCGCCGCACTCAATATGACACCCCTGCAATTAGTTCAACAAGTATTGGTAGGCTCTGGCGTAACGGTGAGTAATGCTACCTTTAACAGTTCGGCAGCATCAATTTCGTCCAATGCCATCGGGTCGTACACTGCGGCCAGCGTTGCAGGAACTCAGCTTGGTTTTAGCGGCGGTATTTTACTTACTTCCGGACAGGCATCGCTTGCGATCGGGCCAAACACCAATTCGGGTGCAGGATTCAACACCAATTTGACGGCCGATCCCGACCTGCAATTATTGGTGTCCACTACTGTGTATGACAAAGCAGTTCTGGAATTTGACTTTGTGCCTATTTCCGACACCATCAGGTTCCGGTATGTGTTCGGTTCCGAAGAGTTTGACGAATTTTGTGGCTCCAGTTATAAC
>DAOOWO010000231.1:0-4365 GCA_035371225.1 Bacteroidales bacterium
GCGCCAGATAAATCCAAATTTTTATCAGGTCATTAAACAATTTTCCCCCTTCGGCCCTGGAAATATGGCGCCGGTATTTAAAACCAACGGTGTTGTTGACCTGGGCTATGCCCGCCTGGTGGGTAAAAACGAAAAACATCATTTGAAACTTTCCATCACGTATCCGGAAATATCACTGCCCCCATACCCTGCCATAGCCTTTCAACTGGCCGACTTTTTTGAGTATATCCGTGAAGGAAACCGATTCAATATTTGTTATCATATTGAAGAAAACGAATGGAACGGAAATACCTCCCTGCAATTGAATATTAAAGATATCAAGAAATCTGAGCCCGAACTGAACTAATACCAAAGTGGATTTGTAGATAGTCCGAAGACGTACTATCGGTATAATTCTTTTCTCAGTAAAACCCCTGTATTTGTTTCCAGCGTTTATGCGACCATAGCCAGTAGGCAGGATCACGAAGAATGGTTTTTTCGAGCAGGTCAATGTACGTTTTCATTATATAACCATACTCGCACTCCTTAGGAGTATCTGTAATTTTTACCAACTTAATTTTATAATACCCTCTCCGGACACGTTGAAATTCGGCGTACACAACAGGAAAATTATACTCAACGGCATATTTTTCCGCTCCGTACAAAAAATCGGTTTCCTTGTTTAAAAACAAAGCATGCACCCCCTTGTGGGAGCCACCTGGATATTGATCCGAAAGAAAAAGACTTGCCGTAAGCTCATTTCGATCTTTATAAAACTCTTCTTTAATATTTTTTGCATTGATAATTTTCATCCCAAAACGGCTGCGCCGACCGTTGGTAAGCTTATTCATCACTTCATTCGACAAAGGTTTGCCAACACCAATAGCCCAGTGCGGAAAAAGAAGGTTCAGCGCATAAATCAGAAACTCCCAATTGCAATAGTGTGCAGACATAAAAATCACACTCCGGTTTTCACGGGCATATTCCTCCATTATCTCTTTATTATCACATGTAATCCTCTTCAGAAGATTCTTTTTGCCAATAGTAAAACACTTTATTGATTCCAGAAAAACATCAGCCAGAAAACGATAAAACTGCCAGGCAACTTTTTGGGTATTAAATTTTTCCGGCATGCTCCCTTCGAGGTTTTTAAAAACCACCTTACGCCGGTATCTGATAATGTAAAATAATACAAAAGCCAGTATATCCGACAAAAGATATAACATCCAAAAAGGCAGTAACGACAACAACAGCAGATGAAAAAATAAAAAATAACTTGAAATTTTCAACAGAAGTTTTTTCATGTTTGCCGTCATTATTTAAAACAAAATTATATTAAAAATGTTTATGCCGGATAAAAATACAGAGGTTGCTGTCAACCAAAAATCTTTTAGCGCGCATCGGCCAATTGCCGTATGAGCGAATGGTTTTTTTCCACAGCATTACCTACCACAATCATATCGGCTCCGGCATCGAATATTTTTTTGGTTTTATCGGCAGAATTGATACCTCCGCCAATTATCAGCGGCAAAGTAATACTTTTTTTTACTTTTTCAATCATGGTCGGGCTTATTGTTACCTTTGCGCCACTTCCGGCATCCATATAAATCAATTTTAGTCCGAGCATTTCTCCGGCCATAGCCGTACACACTGCTATGTCGTCCTTATCCCCCGGAATGGGTAAGGAGTTGCTCATATAGGCTACGGAAGTGGGTTTTCCGCTCTCAATAAGCATATAACCCGTGGATATGGTTTCGAGTTTTGCATTACGTATGTATGGTGCGGCAATAACATGTTTCCCAATGAGCATCTCTGCGTTGCGTCCCGAAATTAGCGATAGAAAAAGCAGAGCATCAGCCTTGGGATTAATCTGCATCGTATTCCCGGGAAATATCACCACTGGTATTGACGAAAAACTTTTCAGCGTATCAATGGATTTATCCAAATTATCATTAGTTATCAGGCTCCCGCCGATAAAAAAATAATCGATACCGGCATCAGCGGCCATAGCAGCAATTTTTTTTACTTGCTGCTGCGACATGTTATCTGGATCGATTAGGATGCTAAGTAGCTTTTGTCCTCTGGCAACTTTTTGAATTATATGATCATAAATTTTCATGAAAGCGAAATTACAAAAATTATTATACATTTTGATACCGTCCACACATGCCAGCTAATCACCATATCCTTGTTGACAGTGCTCAGCACACCACATAAGACAAATAATAATCTTCTATTTTTTCGAACTGCAACCGCACATCCGCCCGATTGTTTTCTCCGCTAAGTACAGCCCTGATGGTACCCTGGTGTGAAAAATCAAAGGGTAACAATTTTATCTGCTCTCTGAAATCATAATAATCATTGCCGCTGATCTTAAACAGCGCTTCCTTGGCTGTCCAGCAAATAGTAAGGTGTTCAAGAAAACTATTTTTGTCCATGAATAACAGTTCTTCTTCCGAAAGAAATCTGGGGGCTACCCGTTCTATCCTTCGGCTTACTTCTTCAATGTCGATACCTACCGAAGTATGAGGATTTATGATTACCGCAGAATAGTCGCCGGAATGAGTTATTGAAACATGTTGCCGTTGCTTTTCATTGTACAGGTATGGTTTTCCAAAATAAGTGTATTGCACGCTAACGGCCTCTCCGAGCAACTGTTGTAGAAGTGCCCGGTAACTCAGCCAGTGTTTTTTACTTTTATCGTGCTTAAAAGTGGCTAGAACTTCTTTTTCTGATTCCGACAACACTACAGACCCCACGAGTTGATCAACCGTTTCGGTGATTTGCCAAACCCCCAGGGAGGTGTTTTTATCAGGTTGTTTGTGAATTATCAGTGGCATATAAATTCTAAAAGAAATTTTTGAAAACAGCAATTAATTTTACCATTTTCGTTTATCAACTTATCATTCCCCAAGAGCCTTTGCGCTTGTTTTCCCTTAGAATAAATTCTTTTACAGGGGCATTTTCCGGCGATTCCAGCTCGGAATCCGACTCGAGTAATGCAAAGGCTTCATCACGGGCAAATTTTAATATCTTCTCATCGGCCACCAGGTCGGCAAGATGCAGATCGGTTATCCCGCTCTGTTCCAATCCTTCGATATTCCCCGGACCCCTGAGCTTCAGATCCATTTCTGCTATCCGGAAGCCGTCGCTGGTTTCGAGCATTGCTTTGATTCTTAATCGGGCATCATTGGTCAGCTTGTCGGAGGTCATCAGCAGGCAGTACGACTGGTCGGCACCTCTGCCCACACGGCCGCGTAGTTGATGCAACTGCGACAACCCAAAACGCTCCGAATTTTCGATGACCATCACCGAGGCGTTAGGCACATCCACACCAACTTCTATTACAGTGGTAGCCACCATTATCTGTGTCTCTCCTTTCACAAAGCGGGCCATTTCATATTCTTTTTCTTTGGACTTCATCTGTCCGTGAACCATGCTCACGGCATAGTCCGGCAAAGGAAAATCACGTACCACGGCATCATAACCTTCCATCAGATGTTTTAAATCCAGGGTTTCCGATTCATGAATCAATGGATAGACAATATATACCTGGCGGCCTTGCCTTATTTGTTCTTTCAGGAAGGCAAAAACTTTCAACCGGTTGGAATCACCAAAATGCAGGGTTTTTACCGGTTTCCTTCCGGGGGGCAACTCATCAATCACAGAAACGTCTAAGTCGCCATAAAGAGTCATAGCCAATGTGCGTGGAATGGGTGTAGCTGTCATTACAAGAATGTGCGGCGGCCTATGGCTTTTTTCCCAGAGTTTTGCCCTTTGTGCCACACCAAAACGGTGTTGTTCGTCAATCACAGCGAGGCCAAGATTCTGAAACTTTACCACTTCTTCAATCAAGGCATGAGTACCCAACAAAATCCTTGTTTCTCCAGTCAACAGGCTTTCCAATATCTTTTTACGTGCTGCGCTTTTTGTTGAACCTGTCAACAATTTCACATCGATATCCAACTGGCTGCAAAAGCCTTTTAACGTGTTATAATGCTGAGCAGATAGAATCTCAGTGGGGGCCATAATACAGGCCTGAAACCCATTGTCGAGCGCTATCAGCATACTCATCAGCGCCACCACTGTTTTACCGCTGCCCACATCGCCCTGCAACAAACGGTTCATCTGCTTGCCCGAACCCAGATCTTTCCTTATCTCCCTGACAACTCTTTTTTGAGCATTGGTAAGTTCATAGGGCAGCACATAATGATAAAAATCGTTCAGATACTTTCCGACATTTTGAAACACCAAACCAGGTATTTTTTTGTTCCGGTAAAATTTTGTTTTCACCAGCCGCAACTGGATAAAAACAGTTCTTTAAATTTTAGCCGGGCCGTAGCCCTGTTGAGGACCAATTGGGCAGCAGGGTAGGTTATACCCATT
>DAOOWO010000232.1:0-4359 GCA_035371225.1 Bacteroidales bacterium
TCAAAACAACGCTGTGCTTCCTGCAAGGCGAAATTTTCGTTCTCGTAACCAAGCTCCACTTCATTGAAATTAAGTCTTTGGCCAGGTTCCAATGTAGGCATTTCGTGACGAAGCTGTTTTTCATATTTCGAAATATAATCTTCTTTTACCTGATTTTTGAAATTATCGCGTTTGCTGAGAAATTCTTTGGGTTCAGGAATAATGGCTTCGCCGGAAAGATACTGATGACAGCTTCGTGCGGCCATACGTGCCTGAGCCACCGCCTGAATTATTGTGGCTGGCCCTGTAACACTGTCGCCACAGGCAAAGATGCTGCTTATGCCGGTTTGTAATGTCAATAGGTCTGCTTCCAAGTCTCCCCATTTTGTTACTTTTAACGCTCCTGCATCCGTTGTGATATTCACATCATCAAGAAATCCCACCATGGTTTTCTGCCCTATAGCTGCCAGGGCATAGCTCATAGGAATATCAAATTCGGAACCCTGCACCGGGATTGGTCTTCTTCTGCCTGAAGCATCCGGTTCGCCCAACTCCATTTTGATACAGCTAATAGAAACAATATTACCATCATTGTCTTTATTAACCTTTATGGGTGCGGTTAAAAACAAATATTCCACGCCCTCGAGTTTTGATTCATGTATTTCGATAGGATTGGCCGGCATTTCTTTTTCGGTACGGCGATAGATAACATATACCTTTTCGGCGCCGAAACGTCTTGCCGTGCGGCAACAGTCCATAGCAGTATTGCCGCCGCCGATGACGCCAACCGTTTTGCCGGTAAAATCGAATTTTTTACCGCTTAATTCCATAGCTTTTAGAAAATCCACCCCGCTAAATACATTTCCGGCGTCATCGCCCTCACAGCCTATGTTGGTCCCTGCCTGCGAGCCAACAGCCAGAATTACGGCATCATATTTATACTTCAGTGCTTTATAACTCAGGTTTTTTCCCAATTTCTGGTTGTAGAAAATTTTTACGCCCAGTCCGGTGATGTTATCCACTTCTTTCTGAAGCAGATCATTAGGAAGCCGATACTCGGGTATGCCATACCTCAGCCATCCTCCGGCTTTCGGCGCTGCCTCATAAACATCCGCCTGATGTCCTTCTTTCTGCAGGAAGAAAGCTGCCGAAAGTCCTCCGGGGCCTGCGCCCACCACGGCCACTTTTTTTCCTGTGGATGGTTTTATTTTCGGCTTGTATTTATTATCGGAACTCAGGTCAAAGTCAGACGCAAAACGCTTAAGGTAGTCAATTCCCACACCATGGCCTTCATCAAGCAGGTTTCGGCGGCAGGCAACTTCGCACGGACGCACACATACACGCCCGCAAATGGCAGGTAATGGGTTAGTTTCCTTTATCAGTGCCACGGCATCACTGTATTTTCCCTTTTCAATAAGTGCGATATATCCCTGCACATCCACACCGGCAGGACAGGCTTGTTTACAGGGCCCAATGCAGTCAGCATAATGATTGCTCAACAACAAATCGAGAGCTGTTTTACGGGCTATAACAACTTTGGAGTTATGGGTTTCAATGCGCATGCCTTCATTTATCAGGGTAGAACAGGCGGGTTGTAATCCCCGCATCCCCTGCACTTCAACAACACATAAGTAACATGAAGTATATGGTTCAAGCCTGTGATCATTACACAAGTTAGGAATTTCCACGCCCAACCGTTCCGAAAGTTTAAGAATACTTTCTCCCTTATAGCCGACCACATTCTTACCATTTAAAATAACATTCAGTTTTTCGCTCATGACTTTTATTAAATTTTCGCAATTTATTCATTAATCAAATAACACTAATAGCATCAAATTTACAACGGCTGTAGCAATCCCCGCATCTTATACAGTCATCCTGCCGGATAATATGAGGCAGTTTTTTCTCCCCATCGATGGCCGCCACGGGGCATTTTTTGGCACACACGGTACAGCCTGTACATTTTTCGGGGTTGATGGTATAAGTTAGTAACTGTTTACAAACTTTGGCCGGGCATTTTTTATCGCGGATATGTGCTTCATATTCGTTACGGAAATACTTCAGGGTGCTTAATACCGGATTGGGAGCTGTTTGACCCAACCCGCACAGCGAGTTATCCTTAATCTGATAGGCAAGTTCTTCGAGTTTTTCAATATCACCTTCCCTGCCTTTGCCTTGGGTGATTCTGGTAAGAATTTCCAACATTCGCTTGGTCCCTATGCGGCAAAAAGTACATTTTCCACAAGATTCTAACTGGGTAAAGTTCAGGAAAAACTTCGCAATATCAACCATACAGGTGGTTTCATCCATCACCACCATACCGCCGGAACCCATGATGGCACCTGTGGCAGTAACCGAATCATAATCCACGATAGTATCCGCCATGTATTCAGGAATACACCCTCCAGAAGGCCCGCCAAGCTGAACCGCTTTAAATTTTTTACCGTTAGGAATTCCTCCCCCAAGCTTGAAAATCACATCACGTATGGTAATACCCATAGACACCTCCACCAATCCCGAGTTACAGATTTTCCCGGCCAGGGCAAAAACTTTGGTACCCTTACTTTTTTCGGTACCATATTGTGTGTAAGCCTCATATCCATGCAGAATAATCCAGGGAACATTCGCGAATGTTTCCACATTATTAATATTCGTAGGTTTTTTCCACAACCCGGCTTCCGCAGGAAAAGGCGGGCGTTTTCGCGGCATGCCGCGTTTTCCTTCCACAGAAGCTATCAGCGCAGTTTCCTCACCGCACACAAAGGCCCCGGCGCCCTCTTTTATATAAATGTCAAAATCAAAACCAGCGGTTCCAAAAATATTCCTCCCCAGGTATCCTTTGGCGCGGGCCTGTTCCAGCGCGATATTCAAACGTTTAATAGCAAGTGGATATTCCGCCCGGCAATAAATTATTCCGGAAGTTGCCTGAATACAGTAGGCTCCGATAATCATCCCTTCCAAAACAGAATGCGGGTCACCTTCCAGCAACGAACGGTCCATAAAAGCTCCCGGATCGCCTTCGTCGGCATTGCATATAATGTATTTCTGATCAGCCTTGTTGTTATATGCAAATTTCCATTTGATTCCGGTAGGAAATCCGCCGCCGCCCCGCCCCCTGAGGCCGGAATCTATCATAGTTTTTATGACATCTTCATTACTGATCTTCTCATTCAGTATCTTTTTGATAGACAGGTATCCATCACGATGTTCATAGTCTTCTATATTTTCAGGATCAATCAATCCACAATTGCGTAAGGCTATTTTTACCTGATTCTGAAAGAAATAATCATCGGGAGTATCAAAAATGTCGGAATGTACCACCAGTTCTTTCACGGGTTCGTCATTCTTTATGTGCTTCTCAACTATCTCGATAGCTTTGCTTTCATCCACATTTCCATATAGAAAGGACCCTGTTTCATCAATAACTTCAACCAGCGGTTCCCTGAAACACATACCAATGCAACTCGTTTTCTTCAGATCAAATAACAGGTTGTCAACTTTCTTTAATGATTCCAGTTTGTCAAATGTCTTTGCGGCACCGGCAGCAATTCCACAACTTCCAAGTCCGACGATTACTTTTTTGTTTGCCATGATTTATATATTTGGCTATTAATTTGATTCTTTAATTTGTATTTCTTTAATAATTCTTACAGCTTCGCTCCCTGTAAGCTTTCCAAAAGTTTCCACACCTATCATCATCACGGGAGCCAGCGAACAACATCCAAGGCAGGCGACCGATTCCAGAGTAAAAAGACCATCATCGGTGGTTTCACCGTCGTTTACATTCAGTGCTTCCTCAATCGAATCGGTTATCTCATTAGCATTTTGCACATGGCAGGCAGTGCCATGGCACACCCTTATTATGTGCTTTCCAACCGGCTTCAGCCTGAATTGTGCATAAAAGGTAGCCACACCGTACATATCACTTAATTTTAAACCTGTAATTTCTGATATTTTTAGAAAAGCCTCTTTGGGAATATATCCGTAAAGTTCTTGAGTGTGTTGCAAAATCGGTATCATATTCCCTTTAACATTATGATATTTTTTAAGGACAGGCTCCAATAAAGAAAGGTCAATATCGGAATGATTTTCAGTGTTTTTCCCTTTATAGATTCGTGCAATTCTCATATTACTATTTTTTAACAAATTTAATTATTTCTTAATAAAAAAGGAATTTTTTTTTAATTTTTATTCAACACTTAAAATACTTATTATGTGCTTGTTACAATTAAGAAGATGATGAGTCATTGAAATTAAATTCTTTTCTAATTTATAGGAATTTAACCCATATTTCACAAAACAAAATACGAAGAAAAAAATTTTTTAATTTTATGTTTTCTCAAATAAAATAAATTTTTTAAACAGAATTATATACATTTG
>DAOOWO010000233.1:0-4355 GCA_035371225.1 Bacteroidales bacterium
CAAATAAGAAATATCAATACGTCCTATCGGACTATTTAATATTTCAATTTGGTATTATTGCGAGATAAAAATCCATATACGATATTGTTTTTGAGAGAATATTTATGTATCTTTACTTTGATGTTGAGACCAGATTTTTCACAATAAGAGTTACTATCGCTTAGTCTGAGGGTATTTCTATAAATAAAAGATTGAATGTAAAAGAAAAAATAATTATTTATCATGCGTATTTTTTCGGGACAGTATTAATCTTGCATTAAACCAAAAAAATAATGACCATGCATATACATCATCATCCGGACATCAGAAAAAAAAATATTAAAGAATATATTTTTGAAGGGTTAATGATTTTCATGGCTATTACTTTGGGTTTTTTTGCGGAAAGGCTAAGGGAAGAGTGGACCGAACACTCCAAAGGGAAGCAACTGATCGTATCGATGATTGAGGATGCACAGACCGATATGGCCAACATTACGAAAGCTATTGACCTGAACAAAAAAAGGGTATTAAAACTGGATACTTTAGCAAACAGATGTTTTAATTATGGCACCCCGGGAAATGACGATGCTTCGCTATACCGGCTGATAATAGCCTGCATACAACATCCCGATTTTGTAAGTCCCGTTGAAAGAACCATGTCGCAACTTAAAAATGCCGGGGGAATGCGGTTGATAGAAAAAACTGCCGCTACGGACAATATCATTTTTTATGATGACATTTTTAAAAAAGTAGTGAATCAGCAGGATTATTACGATTTACATCTGAAGGAATTATTAGTTGTTACCGAGCAGGTTTTTAATATGAGATACTTCCCCTTTAACCCCCAGACATTTAGATGGGAATCAGATCCGGCAGTTTTGTCATCGGCAAAACTTATCACACAGGATAAAACAAAAATCATTGAGTTCGGGAACAAAGCAAAAATATTTCAGGGCATAGTGATGTTCTATATAAGGCGATTAGAGGAAGCAAAAAAACATGCCGACTGCCTTATTGAAACATTAAAAAAAGAATATGATATTAGATAATACCGCTCAAACAATTCTCCTGCGAGGCGGAAAGTTCTTCATGGAACTGTCGGAATATTTGCACTTTGTGTAATAAATCGCCTTAGCGAATTTTTAAATATTTCCTTTTGAATTGCTATTTGCAGCCCCGATGAGAATCGAACTCATGTTTTTAGACTGAGAATCTATTTTCCTAACCACTAGAAGACGGGGCCGAATGGTTTTATAAACTATTTCAGATAACTAATCAGGGACAAAATTATGACATTTTTTTTGTTTCAGAAAATTCATTGTTTTTTTTATGCCAATAAATCCCTGAAAAAAATTTTAAAATCAGTTAATAATTATTTTCCCGTACAGGACATCATTTATATTAAGCACATATATACCCGGGCTAAAGCCGCTTATATCAATAAATCCGGGGGTTGCATCATAAGTCCGCACCATGCGTCCCTGCAGATCATAAAGTATGGTTTTTTCAATGGGTATTTCCGCTTCAATATACAACACGGCTGAAGCAGGGTTAGGAAAAATATTTATTCCCTGCAACGGGCTTGTGCCGTCAGCCACCTGCAGCGAACAATCCACGCCATGGCTGGTAATAATGTTCTGGATAGCCGCACTGCGAGCTGCAATAAAAGGTTTTAACCCAAAGACAACAATGCCTTCCGGCAACTGCACATCATAGTTAAAACTGGAATCAAACTTGGCATTGCTATAAAATTTTTTCGGGTCGGCATACACGCTGCCTTGTATTACCGGCCGCAATGAGTCAATGATGGGATCGAAGTTTGTATTGGTAAAATCATCCCTCAGCCGGCAATAAGCCATATCGTAAAGATTTTTATAATAGGAGTTTGCTGACAGTTTTTCGCAAAGCGGCCTGGCGCCGGTCTGCCCGACAAAATACATATCGAGATTTTTGAGTTGGTTACTGCTGAGGTTCATCTTGAAGCTTCCAAATGATTCGTTGCTGTCCCAGGCAATCCACTGAAACTTATCAGTAACCGTGTCATGAAAAATATAGTAATTATGTCCGCTGCCCAGGTAGGAATCAAGGTTTACAAAAATGTTTTCCGCCGCCCAGTGTCGTATAAAATCTGCCGTGTTCATCTTTTGATCCAAGGATGCAGGCAAACTGGCATCAGGCGTATTATTGAGAACATTGATCAGGGATATCAGGTCGCTCCAGTCGTTTACAGCGCTGTTGTTTTTAAGTTCATAATCGGATTCGTACAGCGTCTGGTTCATGCTTCCTTTCCATTGCAGTGTGCCATGTGGGTCGCCTTTAAACAGGTTGCCGTCGTTGCTGTGAAACCACTGTTTGCAAAACTCATCATCAATCTCTTCCACAATGGTGTATAGCCCCCAAAGCTGATTGTTCATGTAAACATTACAGTAGGTAACACGCGGGGCCGGAAGGTCATGGCTAATCAGAAAATCATTATTGAGCTTTTCGCGCATGAATGACGGATCTTTGAAAGAATTGTTGAAGTTAAGTTTTTTAAGCCCGTGAATATCCTGCCCCTGGACAAACGTATTAAAATCTAGCTTAAAGGATTTTTTCTGGCTTGGGTTATTGAATGATGAATTGCCTTTTACCTTAATGCCTACCTGGCTGTACATTTCTCCGTTAAAATCTATGTCGACAGGAATATATTCATCGGTAGTATTCGTATAAATCAGGGAATCGAAAAAATTCGGATAAGGAAATGTAATATGAAGATCATGGATGTACGTCATATTAAAAATTGAATCTCCGGGGCTGGCCTTAGTCATCTGAAAGATGAACAATGATACAATCAGGATAATGGATTTTCTCATAACAATAATTTAGTAATGGATTTTTAGAGTTTATGGTTTTTCACGTTAACAAACTTACAAAAAATAAACGTTTGTTTCATGGGCGAATTAATTCAAAACCTTCATACATTTGTAGTGCCGCACAGCACTGATTATTATAAATACACCTTTGAAATGGACTGGGAGTATATGGGTGAAACCTATACTAGTATCGATGAAAACGGAAACACAGAATATCATGCTCAGGATGGGAAAAGCTATAACTCTTTTTCCCTGAATGAAACTAAAATTTCCTATGAAGCACAATTGAAAGAGGAATATCCTAACACATACATTCTATATCATGATTCCAAGAATTATGGACCAAGTTACATCCCCGATTATGTTGGTATTTCAATTAATGGGTGCCTGATAGTTTGAGGTTCTCATTTTTTAAAAATCAATATCGAACCATAAGAGTAAATGCTGTTGCCGAGCTAATGCGCAGTATTAATGAGCCTTCCAGCAGAAATAAAAACGGACAATTCAGTAAAAAAACTAAATTGTCCTATCAAGTAGCCCCGACAAGAATCGAACTTGTATTTAAAGTTTAGGAAACTTCCGTTCTATCCATTGAACTACGGGGCCAATATTTTTTGCAAAGATAATTTATTTCACCACACAACCGTTATGAAAAACTTCCGAAGGGATTACAAAACATAATTTACCTTCGCTGTTTTCAGCCATCAGTATCATGCCTTGCGAAGGAATTCCCTTGATTTCTTTCGGGGCAAGGTTGGCAAGCATCACCACTTTTTTACCTATGATTTGTTCGGGTTGATAATATTCGGCAATACCCGAAACCACTGTCCTTATATCAAGACCGGTATCAAGTTTCAGCTTTAAAAGTTTTTTTGTTTTGGGCACAACTTCGGCTTCCAGTATGGTGGCAGTCCTCAGATCCATGCGGGTAAAATCATCGTATTGTATCACTTCTTTAGCCGGTTGTAAAACGATGTTTTTTGCCTGGTTTTCTTTTTTGGTATCGTTGAGTTTTTTCAATTGAAAGTCGATAACATCATCTTCAATTTTTTCGAACAACAATTCGGGCTGGTTGATTTTGTGCCCCGGCTTTAATAATTCCTTTTTTCCCGCATCATTCCAACTGTGTTGTGGAAGGTTAAGCAGGTGGCAAAGTTTTTTGGCGCTAAATGGTAAAAACGGCTCCATTACAATGCTCATATTGGCACAAATCTGAAGTGCAATATTCATAATGGCCTTCACACGTTCGGCATCGGTGTTGATCAGCTTCCAGGGTTCGGTTTCGGCAAGGTACTTATTGCCGAGGCGCGCCAGGTTCATAGTTTCGGCAAGCGCTTCACGAAAACGAAACACATCGAGACTCCCGGCAATAGTTGCCGGGAATTTTGACATCTCGTCCAGAACCTGATTGTCGTAATCAGTAAATGAGGCACTGGCCGGCACTTCGCCGTTGTAATATTTGTGGGTGAGTACCAGCGCGCGGTTTACAAAATTACCGAGAATAGCCACCAGTTCGCTGTTGTT
>DAOOWO010000234.1:0-4349 GCA_035371225.1 Bacteroidales bacterium
TGATATTAGCGTTATTGGTTCCGGCCCGGGTGGTTATGTGGCTGCAATCAGGGCTTCGCAATTAGGGTTTACAGTAGCTGTTGTTGAAAAAGCTGAAGTGGGTGGCATTTGCCTTAACTGGGGGTGTATTCCCACCAAGGCTCTGTTGAAATCAGCAAGTGTATTTAATTATGCCAGGCACGCTGCTGATTACGGTGTGAAGCTTGGTGAAGATATCAGTGTGGACTTCGACGCGATTATTCGGCGCAGCAGGGGAGTGGCAGATACGATGAGCAAGGGAATTCAGTTTTTGTTCAAGAAAAATAAAATTGAAGTAATTAATGGCAGTGGGAAAATATTGCCCGGGAAAAAAGTTGAGGTTACCGATAGCGAAGGTAATGCAGCAATTTACGAAGCCCGGAATATCATTCTGGCCACCGGTTCAAGGGCACGGGAGCTTCCCCATCTGAAAATCGACGGCAAAAAAATTATTGGCTACCGCCAGGCCATGACACTGGAAAAACAGCCACAATCCCTGGTGGTGATAGGTTCCGGAGCTATCGGTTCGGAGTTTGCACATTTTTATAATACGCTTGGCACTAAGGTAACCTTGGTGGAAATGTTGCCCGGTGTAGTCCCCGTCGAAGATGAAGATGTGTCGAAACAACTGGAACGTTCTTTCAAAAAATGCGGAATGAAAGTTTATACTTCTTCTGTTGTTGAAAGTGTTGATACCAGCGGAGAATTGTGCAAGGTTTCGATTAAAACCCCAAAAAATGTTGAGGTCGTTGAAGCGGAAGTTGTGCTTTCGGCTGTTGGCGTTAGTACCAACCTTGAAAATCTGGGACTGGAAGAAACCGGTATAAACACTGAAAGGGGAAAGGTTATCGTTGATGATTATTACCGAACAAATGTTGACGGCTATTATGCCATCGGCGATATTGTTAAGGGGCCCGCTCTGGCTCATGTGGCTTCGCGCGAAGGTATTGTCTGTGTTGAAAAAATTGCAGGCAAGGAAGTAACTCCCATTGATTACAACAATATTCCGGGATGTACTTATACCCATCCGGAGGTTGCCTCGGTGGGATACACAGAAAAAGCTGCCATCGAAGCCGGGTATACCATAAAAACCGGGAAATTTCCTTTTACAGCCAGTGGAAAAGCCAATTCTTCCGGGTTCAGGGATGGCTTTATCAAGGTGATTTTTGATGCTGATTCCGGCAAATGGCTGGGCGCGCATTTTATTGGCGAGAATGTTACCGAAATGATTGCCGAAGTGGTCGTGGCCCGAAATATGGGCGCTACGGCTCACGATATTCTCACGGCTGTACATCCGCACCCCACCATGTCCGAAGCGGTGATGGAAGCCGTGGCGGCAGCCTATGGCGAAGTAATTCATATTTAGTCATTGGCAGATGGTTATTAATCATTTTTGAGATTATACTGAAATTATAAATTTGGAGGAACTAAAAGTATATAACCTGTCAATGGAATTAGGTGAAAAATATAAAATTTGTTGGAAAAAAGAACAACTCAGTAAGCGAACTTTCCCTGCATTATCTCGAAATACTTGATAAAACGATGATGATTTTTGGGGAATGATCTCCCAATTACTGATAAATAAAATCTTGCAATTTCAACCACTATTGACTTTTTTTTAATTAATTGACAAATGATCATATGTTTCCTGCTAACTACTAACTGCTAACTGATAACTGAATATTGATTGACTAAGACCTTTAAAATATGTGTGGCATTTCCGGTATTATAGCGCTCAGTGAAGCAGGAAGAAATTTTCTGCAAAACATTCATGCGGCTGTTGCCGCTATGAAAACCAGGGGACCGGATAAGAATGGGGCGTATATTAACGGCGATGTCGCTTTCGGGCATAACCGGCTTTCCATTATAGATGTTTCTGATGCCGCGTCACAGCCTTTTACGGATGAATCAGGAAGATATACCATCGTTTTTAACGGAGAGTTCTTTAATTTCCAAACCTATCGCAATCAGCTTATTCAACAGGGCATATCTTTAAAATCAAACAGTGATACCGAGGTGCTGCTGCACTTGTATATGCTCGAAGGACCTGCCTGCGTTGAAAAAATCAATGGTTTTTTTGCCTTTGCCATACACGATACCATTGAAAATACAGTGTTTATAGCCCGTGACCGTATGGGGGTCAAACCGCTGCTGATCTATCAGGATAAGGAAAAACTTTGTTTTGCCAGCGAAATGAAAGCGTTGCTGGCCATGGGCATTCCCAAAATGCTCGATTACACTTCTCTCTTTGCTTATCTTCAGATGAATTATGTGCCGGCCAACTTTTCAATGATAAAAAATGTGGTGAAACTTGAGCCGGGTACTTATCTGATGATAAAACAGGGCTCAGCGGAACAAAAACAGTATTATTCAATTCCTTTCCAGCAAAGCACCGGGAACAATAAAGATGATTATAAAACAGCCTGTAACAAGGTCGGGGACCTGTTAATGGATGCTGTTGAAAAAAGAATGATTTCTGATGTGCCTTTGGGAGCCTTTCTCAGCGGAGGCGTCGATTCTTCAGTTATCGTGGCGTTGGCCTCAAAGTTTACCAGGCACCTGAATACCTTTTCCATAGGTTTCAGCGATGCTGCTTTTTTTGACGAAACTGCTTATGCGCAGATTGTAGCTAATAAATTCCAAACCAATCACACAGTTTTTTCACTTACCAACGACGATCTTTTTTCGACCTTATTTAATGTGCTCGATTACCTCGATGAACCTTTTGCTGATTCCTCGGCAATAGCGGTGTATATTCTCAGCCGGATGACGCGCAGGCATGTTACGGTAGCTTTGTCGGGTGATGGCGCTGACGAACTGTTTGGCGGATACCTCAAACATGAAGGCGAGCTGAAAATAAGAAATGCCAACCAAATTGTGAAACTTTTAAAGCACGCTGCGCCATTAATTAATATGCTTCCACAGTCGCGCAATACAGCCCTGTTTAATAAATTCAGGCAGGCAGCCAAATATGCCAATGGCCTGAGTTTATCGGAAAAAGAACGTTATTGGCGTTGGTGTTCTTTTATTTCGGAGCAGGAAGCCGGACAAATGATGTCAGCGGATATTGATAGAAATGAATACCTGAGACGCAAGGAAAGTATTATTAACCACATTACACATAAAGGAAGTTTAAATGACGTTTTACTTGCCGATATGAAGCACGTATTGGTGAATGATATGCTTACCAAGGTGGATCTGATGTCGATGGCAAATTCGCTGGAAGTAAGAACGCCTTTTTTGGATTACCGGCTGGTCGATTATGTCTTTTCACTACCTGCCGTATACAAGGTTCAGGGCACTATACGAAAGAAAATTTTGCAGGACGCTTTTAAAGATATATTGCCCTCAGAAATTTACCACCGGCCGAAACACGGTTTTGAAGTACCTATGCTTTCATGGTTGCGAAATGAATTGTATCCGCTTATTAACAACGATTTATTAAACGATAACTTTATCCGTGAACAGAATATTTTTGAAGTATCTGAAACAAAAAATCTTAAAGCTCGTTTACAGTCAAACAACCCCGGTGATGTGCATGCGCAGATCTGGGGCCTGATAGTTTTTCAATATTGGTGGAAGAAATATTTTATAATTTAAGCTGAAACTATGCCAAGAGTTTTACGAATCATCAATCGGTTCAATCTTGGCGGGCCCACATACAATGCGGCCTACCTCACCAGGTATATGTCTCCTGATTTTCAGACCCTGTTGGTTGGAGGCATGAAAGAGGAATCGGAAGAAAATTCTGAATTTATTGTCAGGAATCTTGGAATTGTTCCCATAACGATTCCCGACATGCATCGTTCTATAAATCCCATGAAAGATATTATTGCGTTGCGAAAAATTTGTGAGATTATCGAAGATTTCAGGCCGGATATTGTACACACGCACGCCTCGAAAGCAGGAGCCTTAGGCCGTCGGGCTGCCTACAAAATGAAAGTGCCGGTAATAATTCATACTTTTCATGGCCATGTTTTTGATGCCTATTTTAGTGGCGTAAAATCATATATGTATCAGCATATTGAACGCGCGCTGGCCCGAAAATCAACAAAAATTATTGCCCTGAGCCCCATTCAACGTGATGACCTGGTGCACAAATACCGGATTTGCAGCGAGGACAAAGTTAGGGTCATTCCCCTGGGATTTGACCTGAACCGTTTCAGAGAAAACAAAGAAGAAAAAAGAATACAGTTTCGGGCAGATTATCTTTTAGACGATGATGAAATAGCTATCGGAATCGTTGGAAGAATAGTGCCGATAAAAAACCATAATCTTTTTCAACAACATGTTTTACCCCTTCCAGAAAAAGATTATGGTTTTTTATCGGC
>DAOOWO010000235.1:0-4340 GCA_035371225.1 Bacteroidales bacterium
TCGCTTTCCTTTTGACCGGGACGATACTGCCTCACAAATGGCTGATTACCCATTTTATGGCATCACCAGCCATGAACTGCATGAAGTAGGTGTGGGCCCCATCCATGCCGGAATCATTGAACCAGGGCATTTTCGTTTTATTTGCAACGGCGAAAAAGTTTTGCATCTCGAGATACATCTTGGCTATCAGCACAGGGGAGTGGAACAACTTATGATTGCCAATGAAAATTTTTTATCTGCTTCTGTGCTGGCCGAAAGCATTGCCGGCGATACGGTGGTAGGGCACAATACGGCTTTCTCCCATGCTGTTGAATCTCTGTCAGGGATCCCGCTGTCGCAAAATGTGCATCTTGCCCGCACCATTGCTTCAGAACTGGAGCGTATCGCCATGCATACGGCTGATTTGTCCGCTCTGTGCACGGATGTGGCCTATCAGTTGGGGAGTGCTGTACTGCAGGGTTTGCGTACCATTATTATCAATACATTTATGGCCTGGTGCGGCAACCGTTTTGCACGGAAGCTGATACGCGTGGGCTACGAGCCATATCCGTTGAATAGCGATACTGTGAATATCATTATCAGGAATCTGGATAATTATGAAAAACGTTATTGCGAGATGGCGGACAAAATGTTTGACATGCCAAGTGTCCTTGCACGTTTCGACCAAACCGGCATCGTCAGCGAAGAGCAAAACCGTCTGATTGGTTCTGTTGGGATGGCAGCCCGAACCGCCGGCATCAACAGAGATATAAGGCTGTCTCATCCGTATTCTTTTTACAAAAACCTGGATCATGAGCCCGTGGTGCTCCATAGCGGTGATGTGAAAGCCCGGGCGAAAATACGTGACCTGGAGATAAGGCAGTCGCTCAAATATATCAGGAAAATGCTGCCACAGTATGTTTTTGGTGAATGCGATAATCCGGGTTCCGGGTATAAACTCCAGCCGGATAGCTTTGTAATATCTCTTACCGAAGGATGGCGCGGGGAGATATGCCATTGTGTCCTAACGGATAACACCGGAAAAATAAAACATTACAAAATAAAAGATCCTTCTCTGCACAACTGGATGGCACTGGCCCTGGCCGTGCGCAACAACGATATTTCCGATTTTCCGGTCTGTAACAAAAGTTTTAATCTGTCCTATTGTGGTTATGACCTGTAAACTCCGCGCTTATGTTAAGAACTGTAAAAATTGTAAAACACCAGGGGCGACAGTATATTAAAGACCTTCAGAAGGCAACCCTCCCGTTATTGCATAATGGGCTGCCGGAGATTTCATCCAAACTATGCCCGGATACCTGTACATCATGCGTGGAAATATGTCCTGCGGAGGCTATTTCTAAAAACCCGCTTACCGTTAACCTGGGGCAGTGCGTTTTTTGCGGCGAATGTGGCAGGTGTACAGAAGGTATTATCAGGTTCACCAATAATTTTCGTGTTGCTACCAACGATAGCTCTTACCTGGCTGTTTCTTTCGAAACGGACCATATCATATTTGATCCGGAATCAGTTCGCAAAGAAATCAGAATGGTATTCGGAAGGTCGTTAAAACTGCGCCTGGTTTCCGACGGCAGTTGTAACGGTTGTGAACTGGAACTCAATGCCACTGACAATGTTAATTTTGATATGAGCCGCTATGGCATTGAGTTTGTGGCATCGCCGCGTCATGCCGATGGCATTGTTGTAACAGGGCCTTTAGTTGAAAACAGTGCAAAGGCGCTGGAGCTTACCTGGGCGGCAATACCTGATCCCAAATTACTTATTGCTGTGGGTGCCTGCGCTATCAGCGGAGGAGTATTTAAAAACAGTAAAGCTCTGAACCGTAGCTTTTTTGAAAAAAATAAGCCCGATTTGTATATTCCCGGTTGTCCGCCTCATCCGCTCACCATCATTGATGGCCTGTTGAAACTAACCGGAAGAATTAAACCCATTTGAACTATCCCCTTCAACAGGGTGTATTGATATTTCTTATTTGTTTTCACCCACATTCTGACGGGGTTATGCCTGCCTGGTCGGTCTACATGCCTATGGTAAAATATCCGCTACGACAGATGTACTGACGAGTGAATTGAACTTTGACTATCTGCCGCAGCGGATATTTTCCAATCGTTATTTCTGTCTGATGACCCGCTTTTAGGTTTTTCGGTGCCTGATTCGTAAAAAATATATTTTACGTTAAATTGGTATTATCTTTTTGTATTTTGTTTAATTATTAAGCGATTTATTGAATTAAATTAAATGTGTTTTATTAATAAAATTTTTGGTTTATTGTGATAGAATTAAATTTTGATTAAATTTGTCCCATAAATTTTTAATTATGTATTACCATCAAAATCATAAACAAACCCAATAAAACCTATGAAAGAAAAAATTATCAGTATTGTCGAATCTTACGGTAAAGATGCCTACCGACTGATGGACATTTTATCCTGTGTTCAGTCAGAATTCGGTTGTGTTTCCGTGGAAGCCGTGGGTGTGATTGCGGAACAGCTTCATATTTCGGAAGTTGATGTTATTCAAACCCGTTCGTTTTATCATTTTTACACCTGCCGACCGGTAGGGAAATATGCCGTTTACCTCAACAACAGCGTGGTTTCATGCATGATGGGAATGGCTGATGTTGCCGATGAATTTGAAAAACAACTAGGTATCAGTTTTGGCGAATCCACACCCGATGCACTAGCCAGCCTGCATTATACAGCATGTATAGGTATGAGTGATCAGGAACCGGCAGCTATTATTAATGATGTGGTTTTTACATCCCTTACACGAGATAAAGTGAAAAACATCATTGCCGGCATGCGTGCCGGAAAAGCTGTTGCCGAAATGGTTACTGAATACGGGGATGGCAATAATGCGAATCCCTTGATAAAGGCAATGGTGAAAAATAATATTAAAAAGACTGGTCCGGTTATTTTTGATGCACATCAAACCGGTGCGGGACTTGCCAAAGCCTTGGGTATGGAGCCCAAATCGGTGATCGGAGAGATCAAAGAATCCAATCTTCGCGGACGCGGCGGTGCAGGATTTCCTACCGGATTAAAATGGGATTTCTGCTCCCGGGAATCAGGAGATAAGTATGTGTTATGCAATGCCGATGAAGGCGAACCTGGCACTTTCAAAGACCGAGTGCTGATGACCGAACGTTCCGAAATGTTGTTCGAAGGTATGGCTATTGGCGGTTATGCCATCGGTGCTAAAGAAGGTATCTTATACGTAAGAAAAGAATACAAATACCTGAAAGCCTTTTTGGAAAACACATTGAAAGAAATGTATGGCAAAAATCTTCTTGGTAAAAACATCCTGGGTAAAGGTATTGATTTTGACATCCGGATACAGTTTGGTGCAGGCGCTTATGTCTGCGGTGAAGAATCCGGCCTGATTGAATCTTGTGAAGGCAAACGCGGCGAACCGCGCAACCGTCCACCTTTCCCTGCTCAAAAAGGATACAAGAGCAAACCATCCATTGTAAATAATGTGGAAACTTTCTGTTCAGTTGCACGGATTCTTGATAAAGGTGGTGCATGGCATAACGCTTTGGGAACAAAGGAATCGTCAGGAACAAAAGTAATCAGTGTGTCAGGTGATTGTAAAGCTCCGGGTATTTATGAAATCCAATGGGGCATGAGTATACAGGAAATGCTCGACATGGTAGGAGCAGAAGATGTTCAAGCTGTTCAGGTAGCCGGACCATCAGGAATTTGTCTGCCTCCCAGCCAATTCGACAGGAAAATAGCCCTGGAAGATTTGCCAACCGGAGGTTCCATGATAGTTATTGGTAAAAAACGCGACCTGATAAAAGATGTCGTGCTGAATTTTATGGATTTCTTTGCCGACGAATCCTGCGGTTCATGTGTCACATGCCGTTCATTTAATATGATTCTGAAAAAAGCCATCGAAAAAGTGGTTGAAGGTAATGCTATTAAAAAAGATTTAGAGAACATGCTTGCCTGGAGCGAAATACTTCGTAAAACAACCCGTTGCGGACTTGGGCAGACATCATCAAATCCGGTAGCGACTACCATCAGTAATTTTAGGGAATTGTACGATGCCCGGGTACATGACCAGGATTACCACAGCGAATTTGATATGCACAAGGCAGTGCTCGAATCATGCGAAGTGGTTGGCCGCGAACCCAAAGTTCATGAATAATTCAAAAAATCAGATATTAACAATTATAAAGAAAAATAAATATGAGTGAAACTGTAAAATTCACAATCGACGGCAAAGAATGCGCGGGGACAAAAGGCCAGTGTATCGTTGATGCTGCAACAGATAATGGCATATATATTCCCGTACTTTGTCATATGAGAGATGTTGTTCCGGCCGGCTCATGCAGA
>DAOOWO010000236.1:0-4335 GCA_035371225.1 Bacteroidales bacterium
CCTGCATTTAAATGCTTAAATGACAGCATACTGTATTAAAAATGTGTGTGTTGCGCGTTTTTCAGCAGGCCCTACATATACAAAGTGTAATTATAACCCTTGGGCGCGAGCGGTTGTTGCCAAACGGTATTGATTTTTGTTGAGCAGCAATTACCGGAAAGCGGATTTATTTATATCGTATTGTTATTTGTTGGTCTTTTATAGCATCAAAAATAATAAAACTGCTGTTGTCTTTTTTCACAATGGAGGCTTTACCTGTCTTTGCTTCGACCGATAATGGTTTTTTGAAGGTCTCTATAGAAATGTTATTTATGGTATCGTTGTCCGGAATTATGACTGTAATAATCGCAGATTCGTTGTTTTCATTTACAAAAAGTCTTGTTTTGCCAAGCTTTTCCCAGTAAGCCGTGACAGCTTCAATAGTAGTAATCCAGGTATTTTCTGATTTTACTTTTTTTACCAGTTGAATCAGAGGTGTCATGGTTGAGTCGCTATGCCCTACATAAATTGGGTGTCCCAGGTACACCATCAGGCCATTGTAAGGCTTTATGGCATATTCCCAGGTGTTGAGTAAATACTTCTGATATAGTTTGGCATCCTTCGTTAACTTGTCTTCAGAATAGGTTCCGTTGAGTATCTGTTCAAAGAAAAAGTAATCATCATTCAGTATGGGAGATATTTCTAACATGCCTGTATGCTTGTACAGGCCGTTTCCCGAGATGCAGATTTCATATGGGAACGTACAGCCATAAAAATTTTCAAGGTTATCAACGCCTATGCTCGAATCAAACTTATATTTGCGGCCCGACAGGCATTCGAAACCCAGGAAACTGCTTTTTGTGAATGGGAACCGGAAGCCTGTGAAAGATTTTTTCCAGAACAATTCGTTAGCAATGATGTTTTTGCTGATTTCGTAATAGGGTGCGGTTTGGTTATTGAGTTTACCAAAACCATTTGACTGCAAAGGATATTGTTTTAAGAATTCACTTATAATACTGTCGGGTTGCTCATTGACAAAAATTGTCGGGGCGATTTTTTCTTTTTCAAAAAAATCCATCAGGCGTTTGTATTCACTTATTTTTCCGGATGAATTCAGGGTAGCGCAGAATGCATAACGGTGCGCGTCGGGCCATATGTTTAAGCGCAAAGAACTGTTGTTTATTTTGTAAAATGAGGTGAGGACATAATGATAAAATTCGCGTATTTGTTCTGCACTCCAGTATCCTCCCGCATTCGATGGATGTAAGAGGTAGGAGGTTGGAAGCAAAAAACTAATACCTTTTTCGCATCGGTTCTGAATCAGTGCGGGAATGGTATCTTCAGCGCTGAGCCAACTGGCCAGTACTTTCAGGCTGTCGGAATACATGGTATCTATCACTAACGACCAAACATCCTCGGGAAACTCGGCTATGAAATTACCTTGCAATTCTTTGGTGATGGCTCCGTCCAAACGATATCCTTTGATATCTTTTTCAATAAGGGATACTCCGAAACACTCTCCTAACGCCCAGTTGCCGGGGGTTATGATGCCATATAAGCTGGTTCTGTCAGTAGCGTCGGGGAGGTTTCTGCCAATGTTGTCTCCCGCCACAAGCACACCGCCTTTTTTCACCCAATTCACAATGGCTTTGAGTTCATCATCCGACATAAAGGTTAAAGAATACTTGCGGTCGGCATCATGGTAACCGGCAGCGGTGGGCAGTATCATGATGTTATAAAGACTCAGTTCCTCCGGATCAAGCAAAATGTCTCTGGATTTTAGAGTAACAAAGGCTCCAAGCCTGTTGAAAGTCTGCATGGCAATATTAACGCCTTCAGCCAGCACTCCGTTCCCTAAATTTGACCCGGTGGTAACAATTAATACCCGTGGCAGCATATAACCCTGCCCGGTATCGGATGGCGTGTCCGGCATATTTTTGTGGCTGTTGCAGGATAACAACAGGCTAAAAAAAATAAAAATAAAGAAAAAATAGCGTGGTATTTTCATCAGTCTAATATTTCAATGGTTACATCCTGATTTGGATAAATGTTGAAAAACAAAACATTGCTTCTGGTATTATATGTTCCATCGGCAGCGCAATTGGTGATCTTGAATTTTTTATACTTTGTTTCTACCCTGATGGTAAGAGGGTGGTTATATATTTCAGGATTCAACGGGCAATCAACACGAAGAAAAATGGCGTTTTCGTGTGCCGTGGTTTTTATAACGGCGCTGTTTCTTTGTTTACTATATTTACCGATAGCCGAAATAGGGGCAATCCAGTACCCGGAATTCCTTACCAACCGGATTTGTTTTACAAAATCGGCTGGGGTAACAGTATATGTATTGGTAACATTATGCGCCTCGTATAGTTTATACTCCTTTGAAATTTTTGGGAAAATATGATGGTAAAGCAATACTGTCCACGAATTTTTATTGTTGGCCAATATCGAATCCAGCCTTGTAATTGAAGGATTATCTGAGTTCAGGAATACTATGCTGGCGAGTTTCATAAAGTCAGCATTGGTATTTTTCCCGGGTATAGCATCGCCGGTTCTGCCGAATAGAAATCCTGCATTTTTTGCTGCATTGACAACTATTTCAGGCGAATTTGAATACGGGTAATGTATAACCGAAATGGTAATACCTAATTTGGCTTCAAGACTTTTTTTACTTTCTTGAAAATCTTTTATTATCTGGGCTGTTGACAGGCCTGCATATTTCTTGTGTTCGTTGCCATGAAAAGAAATTTCGTGACCTTCATAAATGATATCATGTACCTGTTTTATACCAAGTCTTTTTATAGCAAAGCTACCTTCTTCTGCTATCAACGAGGGCGTTTCGTGCAGCCAGGAATCTACCAGTCCAAAGTTCCCCTTCAAATTGTATTTCCCTAATGTTGGCAGCGCATATTCGTATTGGCTGAAGTCGGCATCATCAAAGGTAATAGAGACGGCTCCGGCTCGATTATTATAATAATTGCAGATGGAAAATGTGGCGGCAGGTTTTTGGGCCTTTCGTGTTGTGTCCGGAGACGCTTCCAAATGGGCAAAAAGTGTCTTTAGTGTGTCGTAAATGGGCTTTAACCGTGTTGTATATGATGGCTGTTCCCAGGTTGCCCAGGTATATTTGTAGGGCTTGGTGATGTTGGTTTTGGCAGTTGTGTTTCCTTTTTTGTTGGTTACGTAATAAAAAATTTTAAAGCCCGGTGTAACCGAACTCTCAATAGTTTCTGTCCCCGGCACATCGTCAAGCACCGACCGCGAGGAAGGATCGCTGACATTAAGCAACAGCCAGGGCAAACGGATTTCAAGAGTTTTTGTTTTGTTATTCCAATACCAGTCGGCGTTGGAATGTCTGGGGTCGCCGCTGTTGCCATGATTCAATGTCCCTTGATTAAAACATACAGAATCAACTTTATCGCCCATAAGGGTTTCTTTTCCCCTGTTTGCAAGCAGCAATTGTTCTACATAAACGCCGTTGTTGTTGTATTTTGAAGCGTAAACAGGAATGATGTTTTTCACTACATCGGTATATAGAGAATAATAATCGTCCACTAATATTTTTGCATTACTGATGGATTCAATTTTCAACAGAAATTCTATTCCATAGCTTGACTCCTTATCAATTCCGGGCAATTTATGATCGCCCTTTTTTTTGTCGTAGGTGTCAAAAGCTATCAGGAGGTTGTTTTGGTTCAGGTCGAAAGCGGGTAGGTGCATTGCAAGATAAAAATAGGCGGCATCAGCATCGGCAACAATAAATTCTTTGTTTCCCGCGGGAATTTTTTTCCAGTCATTCAGGTTCCCGTCAACAGTCTTTGTTCGTGATTCCACGGCAAGAATCCCGTAATTTTGTTCCGGGTTTTCCATGTTGTGCCACAACTTTCTTCTTTCGGCAGGCTGTTGAAAATCCATTACAAGCCAATTATGCTTGTACCACTCATCAGTCCATTCAAAATAGAGGCCTCCGGCACAAGCCGACTCATGAATATCTGTGGTCAGGATGGAGGAAAAGTGCGCTTGCTCCAACTCGCTGTGGCCGCCCTGGTGAAAGCCCTGTGTGCTGTAATGGCTGTTGCCCCTGCTTGATGGCAGGCCGTATTCTGCGATAAGTAAGGGGATGCCGGCATTACGGCTTTTGAGGTCTTTTAAATATCCAAGAAAATTATCATTGTTCCCCTTGTTGTTTATTGTATTGCGGTATTTTTCTTCCATGTAGATATAGTCGGGATAATACGGGTACACGTGATAGGAGGCGAAAATATCGGGCACAAATAACTCTGAAGATTGGAATTTTGTAAAATCAATGCTTACCAGATCGTTGTCATATTCTCTGATTTTTTCATTGTCGAT
>DAOOWO010000237.1:0-4303 GCA_035371225.1 Bacteroidales bacterium
TCCATTCGTCTGGCTGCTCTACGATTTTAACGGAACTAATTTTTTTGGCGGCAACAAAAGAAAATTATCTCTGACCCTGCCCTTACATCAGATAGAGGGCGTGGCAACCACTAATGGCTTGCTGTATTATTTTTCCAATGAGTATTTTTCACGTTTTAAGGTATTCACCAACGAGCAAAAACTTCATGTTGTTGACCTGAGCCTGTATTTAAGTAATTATTTGCTGGGGACACCGGCAGGTATCAGCGAGACAGAGGTTAACCCTGGCCGAAGCGACATAACGATTTATCCCAATCCCGGTAAAAATATCATTTCCGTAAAATTCCATAGTAACAGCACCGCAAAAAACTATTTCATTTCAGAAATGACCGGAAAAATTGTCCAATCAGGAAATTTGCCCGGTGACAGTTGCATTATCAAGGTCAACAAACTTAAAAAAGGGACCTATCTGTTGAAAATTGGTAATGATAATGTATTTAAATGGGTTAAGGAATAACTTGAACTTATAATATATCAACATTATACTTTATGAGAACACGAACAAAAATATGTACGGTTTTATTTCTTCTCGTACTTTTTCCGAACCTGATTTCAGCCCAGGTCAGGCCTCTCTATAAACCTGTTACGGTAGAAGACCTGTGGCTTAACTATGCTTATTATCCTGAAAGAGCCGACGAAATAATCTCAATGAACGACGGGGAGCATTATCTGATTCTGACCAACGAATATACCATTGATAAATACGCCTATGCCAGTCCCGAAAAAGCCAGCAGCATAGTAACAAAACAAATGCTGATACCTGCCAACGACACCAAAGCTCTGAAAATAGAATCGTTTGAACTTAATCAAACAGAAACTGCCCTGCTGATAAAAACCGATGGAGAATCCATCTACCGGCATTCGGAGATTTCTTTTTATTATGTGCTCGATCTAACCACCAACAAGCTCACCGCCCTCTCCGACACTAAAAAGCAGCGTCTGGCTGAATTTTCGCCCAATGGCGCAATGATTGCCTACATTATTGACAACAATCTTTACGTAAAAGATTTAAAAACAGGTACCAGCACCCAAATAACCAACGACGGGCTTATCAACAACATCATCAACGGTACCACCGACTGGGTTTATGAAGAAGAATTCAGCATTACCAAAGCCTTTTTCTGGTCGCCCGACAGCAAAAAAATCGCTTTCCTGCGTTTCGACGAAAGCAAAGTAAAAGAATACCAGATGACTACCTATGGCGACCTGTATCCCGAGCAGTACAAATATAAATACCCTGTTGCCGGCGAAGACAACAGTGTGGTAACGGTAATGGTGTACGACATGAGCAATCCTTCCACTACCGCAATCAGGAGCATGGATATAGGCACGGAGACTGATCAGTATATTCCCAGAATAGTCTGGACTAAAGATGCCAACACCCTGGCTATCTTCAGGATGAACCGCCTGCAGAACAAGCTGGAAATATTACTTGCAGATGCATCCAACGGGAACAGCAAAGTTTTTTTAACCCAGGAAAACAAATATTATATTGAGATAACGGATGATTACAAATTCCTGGATGATGGCAAGCACTTCATCATCATGAGTGAATTGGACGGCTGGAGCCACATCCACATGTATGACCTCAGCGGAAAGCACGTAAAACAAGTTACGCAGGGCGATTGGGATGTAATAAGCGTAAAGGGCATTGACGAAGCCAACCAGACCATTTATTACGTATCAGCCGAAAGCAAACCCTATAACCGCGATTTATACAGCATTAAATTTGACGGCAGCGAAAAAAAAAGATTGTTGAACAAGGATGGCTCATACGATGCTGAATTCAGTAAAAGCCATAAATACTTTGTGGGAACATTCAGTGACGGGAACACACCGCAACATTTTGCCATCTACAACAACAAGGGCAAGGAAATGCAGGTGCTTACTGATAATCAAAAACTTAAAGACAAAACCGAAGAATACGGTTTTACCAAAAAAGAGTTTTTCAGTTTTACCACCCCGGGCACTATCAGCCTGTACGGATACATGATAAAACCTCCGGATTTTGATAAAAACAAGAAATATCCTGTGCTGATGAATGTGTACGGTGGGCCCAATAACCAATACGCACTGAACGAATGGGATACTTTTGACATGGTTTGGTACCAGCATCTGGCACAAAAAGGTTATATCATTGTGTGTGTTGACGGGCGCGGCACCGGCTCACGCGGAGAACAATTCAGAAAATGCACTTACATGGATTTAGGAAAACTTGAAACCGAAGACCAGATAGAAACAGCCAAATACCTGGGTGCCCTACCCTATGTGGATTCAAAACGTATTGGTATCTGGGGATGGAGTTATGGGGGTTTTGTTACAGCCCTGTGCATGACAAAAGGAGCCGATTATTTTAAAACCGGTATTGCCGTAGCCCCGGTTACCAACTGGCGCAACTACGATAATATTTATACTGAACGCTATATGCGCAAACCCCAGGACAACGCTTCAGGCTACGATGATAACTCGCCGGTGAATTTTGTAAAAAAATTAAAAGGCAAATTGCTTATCGTTCATGGTTTTTCCGACGACAATGTGCATGTTCAGAACAGCATGGAACTTGTGGATGCCCTGGTAAAGGCCAACAAACAATTCGAGATGCAGTTTTATCCCAACAAAAACCACGGTATCTACGGGGGTTATACGCGTTATCATCTGTATAAAAGGATGACAGATTTTATTCTGGAAAATCTTTAGAAAGAATTATCCGGGTTCGGCTTTTATTGAAAAAGAGCTTGTGGCAACTGCCCGGCTATTCTGCTTTTAATGAATATTAAAACGGGATTTCACTATAAGGATTGATAATACTTTTTGATTTTATCCGACATCAGCTTTCTTATCTCTTATTTCTTATTTCTTAATGAAAAGTTGAAATCGGGTGCTGGTTTACAGAATATTTTTGTGCTTGCATGTTATTATTTTGTTTTGGTAAGTTCATCTATTTTCTCTGTCAGTTTTTCAATTTTCCCGGTAAGTTGTGTAACCTTTTTTTCAAGTTCATGGGTGTTGTCACTTACCATGGCATCAACAAAAATGGAGTTGACCAGTGACAGGCCGATAATACCGCCTCCCATCAATAAAACAGCAAAATACAACTTCGAAAAAAAGGCAACGGTCATGTTTGTCCGTAACGCAATCAAATCAGGGATTTCGTACCATCCTTCCACGGAAAAAAGTCTGAAAATGGAATAAAAAGCCTTAACAGGGTTGCTGAAATATTCAGGTACAACATTCTTATACAAGGCGCAGGTTACTATTGAAACCATAAATATTATCAGTAAAAATCCTGCAATCACTTTGTATGAAGCTTTCAGTGCCCGCTGAACAGAGGCAATGAACATGGAAACACGAGGAAAGAACCTGATCAGTCTGAAGAATTTAAAAACCCTGAATACCCTGAGCGCAAGAAAAACATTCAGATTCATGATGCTGTTAGTAAAGAAAATAGCGGCAATCGAAGGTATGGAAATGATAATTAAAACAAAATCCAGTCTGTTCCACGGATCCGAGATATAGTTTTTAAATCCCTTATCGCTGATTTTAACTACCATTTCAACGACGAACAACAGGGTAAAAACAGGCTCGAAATAATCAAGAATATTTCCGTTCAGATCAAATTCCTGTACGAATATCAGCAGGGCATTGGCCACAATAAGCATGAGAATGAAATGATCATTCAGAAATAAACTTTTTATGCTGTTTGAATGTTTTTTTTGCATTGTTTTTCTAAAGCTTTATAATCTTTTTTTTTCGGTAATATGGATAAGCTATATTCCTTTTTTGTTTTTCTTTTTTCCTTGGCCTGCAAACACTCCTGCAGTATATTTCTCATACAGCTCGAAAAGAAATTCTATGCGTTTGGTTTCGTTGATGGAGGTTGCGGGCGGTAGCAGAGGTCAACGGCTTTGTCGAGTTCTTTATGGGCTTTTAAAAAGAAAGGTGGCATGCTTGTTTTTCGATTCATTTTTTCTTTATCTGTTGCTGTATTTTTATTAATTCCCGGTCAAAATCTGACTCAATAATTTTATCCTGAATAACCCGGTACTTCTCAAATTCGGTTTCGGCTAATGCCAATGCAACTTCGTGTGATACTCTCCCCTGATGCCGTAGTATGGCCTCTTCATTGAACTGCAAAAACGAATCAAGTTTTTCTGCCCAATCTTTCATATACATCACTATACCCTTGCCAGCCTGACGCTCTGCATAATCAAGGTACATAGAAACAATTCGGTTCAGGCCATCCGATTCTTTTTCGTTAAGATAA
>DAOOWO010000238.1:0-4299 GCA_035371225.1 Bacteroidales bacterium
ATTAAACCTGACCGTATTGTTTATGTAAGCTGCAACCCGGCCACACAGGCCCGCGACTTATCTTCGCTGTGTACCCAGTACCAGCTAAAAGCTATTCAACCCGTTGACATGTTTCCTCACACACATCATGTGGAAAATGTGGTGTTGCTGGAATTGGTCCAATAAAGAAACATCCTGATTCTTAAGTACCAAATTTTTCCTGTCTTAACATCTGATTTTTTCATCAAAATACAATACAATAAGTATTATGTACTTCCATTATATTTGTATTAATCAAAATCTTACATATATTTTAAAGAAATATTGGAAATATTTTTCATGTTTTACTTGGTTGGGAAATATGGAAATATTAAATTTGCTCGCTTTTTTCTAATAAATAACAGTATTTATTAGTATTACCCAAAAAATAAACTGTTTATTAACATTTAAAAAAACTAGCACTATGAAAAAAAACATTCTGATTCTATTTCTTTTGTTTGCCTGCACAGGGCTGTTTGCCCAACAGTTTGGTTTTATAGAAAAAACTTATGAGATTACCGGAAAAGCCAAACGCGGCTCGCTGGTCGATGTAAAATACATCGCTGCCGACGGGCAATATAAGTTGTATTACACAATAAAATCGGGAGCCACCTCTATTACAATGCAAATCTACACCTTTGACAAAGATTTCAACTTTGTAAATATGAAAGACCAGGTAATAGAAATTAACAAACTAAACGAACTCAAGGCTCAGAATCCTTTTGACTTTTCGTGGGTCAATTTCAATAGCGAGTCATATGTGGTGGAAGGCAATACGGTGGAAGGCAACCTGGTAGGCACACTGGTGATTAAGAAAAAACGGACCACTTATTTTTACAACTGGTTCAACCTTGCTTACGACAAAAAAGTAGAAATACTTGAAAAAGTTAAGCCCAAAAATGATGAAGGCAGCCGTTTTTATTATTACACTCACTTTGAAGATGACGCCAATGGTGATTTGTTCATCCTCTGCGGTGCCCGTGAAGTAAAAAAAGGCCCCGACCCCATGAAACATCATCGTGAATTCCATATATTGAAATACAACAAAAATCTTGATCTGATTAAGGATCTTAAAATTCCTTTCGAATATTACAATGGATATATATGCTAAAGGAATCACCAAAACGGCCGAAAATAGCGAAAACGAAACTATCGACAATCTGATATTTATGTTTGCCCCCTACGATCTGGGAAAATCCAACCGCGAACCTGACAACAAAAATTACCGGTATATTCGTATGGACAAAGACCTGAACATCACCGAAGACATTCCCGTAAAATCAAAAGCAAGTTATTGGAGCATTGATTATATGCTTGCTACCGAAGATGCCGTTTATGTTTTTGGTCCGCTGGCCGCCGGTAAAGATGATTTTTACAACCAGTTGGCAGGAAATGTAAGCAAATACAAATCGGTACAATTGATGAAGATTGCCAATAAAAAAATTGAATACCTCACCGAAACCAATCTGGAAGAATTTGCCTCCAAATTAAAAACACCACCTTCGCAAAAAAGTTCTCCTGAATATAAAGGAAAGAAGTTTGATATAATCAACTATAAAGTATTCCCGAACGGCGATTTTATGGTGGTAGGTCAAAACTATAAATTGAATTCGGATAACGAAAAGCAATTTGCCGACATCATAGCCTTTCATTTCGACAGGACTGGTGTACTGAAAGCACAGTACGGACTAGATACGAAAGAAAGCAACGAGTATTCCAAAAAATACGGAACCCCGCAATCGATGCTTCTGGGAAAAAACCCCAACAATATGTATTGGGTGGTTCAGGAAATTCGCGGTTACTCGGATTGGTATAACAAGATACTCACCTATCCGCGCGTTGCTAAAGTTGAAATGAATTCGGCCAGTTTAGGCGACTTTACGGCTTTTGGCGACAAGGAATTTTTCCTTGATCCGAAGTTTCCTTATCTGGAAGCAGAACCGGGAAAACTGGTATTTTTCGGATCTAACAAATCCGGCAAAACTATATGGTTTGCCAAGATTGATATGGAATAAAAAGGTATATATTATGAAAAACGGGAGTCCTTAACCAACTCCCGTTTTTTTATTGCTCCAGCAAACCACCTTCCGACAAACCACAGGCAATATCGAGCATCCCGGCGAAGTCCAGGTGGTTTTTGCCGTTGCTCAGTTCGAATAGCTGGCTGGCAAAAGATATTAATCCTGAAGTTGCTGACAACCGTAAATATTTGGGATTTAAATTATCATTTCCCAATCGCGCCCTGTCCAGCGCATCGGCATCCTTGAGCAAAGCAGCAACCATATAATGCGGGTGTTTCCGCGAAACTTCCACATATTGAGAATGGTTGGAAACAGCCGTACTGATAGCGCCTATATCATCATTGGTAAGGCCGTATTTTTCGAATAACGGCCTAAATTCCGGCACCTTAATGCGTGCAGCCCGCGGGCCGTGCATCAGGCAAAATCCATCATGACGCCTGGCCATATCGTGAACAAAAGCGGCAAAAAAAGCAAGGCTGGCATCATGGCCCAGATTCAATCTTTTCTCCAAAACAAGCACGTTGCACATCACTCGATAAGTGTGCAATTTGCCATGCAGCACACTTTCATGGATAAAATATCCCGGCTTGATGTCGAAGTCAGAAGTCGTTAACAGCATATCTTGTAAAATTATAAAAAAATACGAACAACAAAGTCTATCTGTAGACCTTGAAACCAGATTTTCTTCAAAAATCCATTAAATTTTATTACTTTTGTTACCCTTATCAAAAAAAATTAATTTATTCATTCAAACTAATAAACACACCATGAAAAAAGTAATCTTATTGCTTTGTATTGTAGCCTTTTACCTCTCTGCCACAGCTCAAACATCAAAAATTAAAATCAAAACCCATGAGGATTCCATAGCATACACCCTCGGATGTAATATAGGATCAAACCTGAAAAAAAATCTGGAAACAGATTCATTGACTCTCAGTCGGGATATTATCGCTCAGGGAATAAGAGATGCACTCAACGGGCCGGATAAAACTTTGTTTTCAGAAGAAACCAACCAGAAAGTTATGATGCAGTTCCGCTCCGAAATGGAAGCCAAAATGGCTGCAAAAAGCGCAAAGACTGCATCAGCAGCCAAAGCAGAAGGAATAGCTTTTCTTGAAGAAAACAAAAAACAAGCCGGTGTTATCACCACTCCTTCGGGACTGCAGTACCGTGTGATACAGGAAGGTACCGGCGCAACTCCAAATATCAACAGCACCGTTTCAGTAAACTACGAAGGTAAATTTATCGATGGCCGTGTTTTTGATTCGTCGTACGAACGCAACCAACCGGTAGATTTTCCGCTGAACGGTGTCATTAAAGGGTTTTCGGAAGCCCTGCAGTTAATGAAAGAAGGCAGTATCTACGAAATTTTCCTTCCTTCCGACATTGCTTACGGTGATGCAGGAAACGCAGGAATACCGGGCGGATCCACGCTGATTTTTAAAATTGAACTTATCAAAGTAAAATAGCGAACCCAGCATCAGCAGGCAGTACCTGATGAACCTGTTTTGTTACTGTTTTTGCTCAACATGGCCTGATGAAAAAAATTTGTTGTTGTCTGTTTTTTTTCCACCTGTTTTTTTGCTGCACAGGCTATGGACAAACTGCCGGCTGTACGGATCCCTTAGCCACAAATTTCAATGCGGCTGCTGACAGTAACGATGGCAGTTGTATCTATGGCGCAACATCAGTGGCTCCCGACACCTCTTTTCTTCTTCATGCAAACCTCACCGAAACATCCGGCTTGATATTCTGGAATCATTATCTTTGGTCGCATAACGACAATACGGATCAGAATCTGTATTGCCTTGACACCGCCAGCGGCGCCATAGAACATACATATCCGCTGAATGCTGTTGCCAATATTGATTGGGAAGAAATTTCGCAGGATAGTACCCATATTTACATCGGCGATTTTGGCAACAATGCCAATGGGGACCGAACTAACCTGAAAATACTCAGGATAGAAAAAAATTCGCTGCTGTTGAATGCTCCCGTGGTTGATACTATAAATTTTTCTTACGCGAACCAAACCGATTTCACTCCCACAGGCGCCTGCAATACCGACTTCGATTGCGAAGCCTTTGCCGTGACTTCGGACAGCATATTTTTATTTACCAAACAATGGCTCAGTAAGCAAACCAGCGTTTATGGGCTGCCCAAAACGCCCGGCACTTATCCGGCTACATTAAAAAACACATACAATGTTGACGGCCTGATTACCGGGGCCACCTACCTTCCGTCAGCAAGGCTGCTTGTG
>DAOOWO010000239.1:0-4263 GCA_035371225.1 Bacteroidales bacterium
AATCTCCTCAGTGGTATATATTTCCATGCGGTGTCCCATATTGAATACCTTGTACATTTCTTTCCAGTCGTAGGAGGCTTGTTCCTGAATAATCCTGAACAAAGGGGGTATCGGCATCATGTTATTTTTCACGATGTGCAGATCAGAAATAAAATGGAGTATTTTTGTTTGAGCGCCTCCGGTACAGTGTATCATCCCATGTATATTATTACGAAACTGCTCAAGCATCTGAATCATCAGCGGGGCATAGGTACGGGTGGGTGACAATAAGGCCTTTCCAATATTAACCGGGAGTTCGGGCACCTCATCTGTAAGCAGGTAATGGCACGAATATACAAGGTTTTCAGGTATTGCACCATCAAAACTCTCCGGGTATTTTTGCGCATACGTCTTGTTCAGTACCTCGTGCCGGGCCGAAGTAAGTCCGTTACTTCCCATGCCGCTGTTGTATTCATTTTCGTAAGTTGCCTGCCCACATGACGACAAGCCAACAATGACATCGCCATGGCCGATTTTTTCATTTGTAATGACATCCTGTCGTTTCATCCGGCACGAAACAACGCTATCAACCACGATGGCCCTGACCAGATCACCCACATCGGCTGTTTCGCCACCTGTGGAATATATTGTCAGGCCATGTTCTCTCAATAACTGTAATACCTCTTCTGTACCATTGATGATAGCAGAGATTACTTCACCTGGGATAAGGAATTTATTACGGCCAATGAGCGAGGATAAAAGAATATTTTGCGTAGCGCCTACACATAACAGGTCGTCAGTGTTCATGACTATGGCATCTTGTGCCACGCCCTTCCATACAGATAAATCACCAGTTTCTTTCCAGTACAGGTATGCAAGAGAAGATTTTGTCCCGGCGCCATCGGCATGCATAAGAGAGCAATACGCCTCATCCTGACCAAAATAATCAGGAATAATTTTGCAGAAGGATCGCGGGAACAATCCTTTTGAAATGTTTTTCAAAGAATTATGTACATCTTCTTTTGCGGCAGATACACCCCGCTGATTGTATTTTTCCTGGTTTGTCATTTCATTTTAACAAAAAAAGCATCCGAGGATTGGCGGACGCTTTTTTTTTAATTTATTTATTGTCACAAATATTATTTTTCAGGGTTTTCGGGAACAACAGGTGCAACACCAAAAATAAGTTGTTTCTTTTCATCATCTATATAATATTCGCCGAATTTAGTCAAAACCTTTGAACCGATAATAACGTCGTGTGTAAGATCTTTTACCACCTTGGCGGTCAAGAATTCCTGTGTTTTTTTTGCGATAGTCATTTTTTTGATGGTAACCAAAGCATTTTCTACAATAGAACCGTCTTCTTTAAACGCTTTGTCTTTATCTTTGAAATCTGACTTTGTAACACGGTATTCTGTTAATAGGCGCATAACAAACTTTTCGGAGATGAGCATTCCCTCTTCATCAGCCTCGTATTTGAAGTCTGATGAAATACCATTAATAATGCTTCTGCCTTCAAAAGTACCGCTGCCGCTAGGGAGAATAGTGAGAACATTGTCCATGGGGTTGACCTGAATCACGACGTTTTTGGCTGTTGAATCATTAAGGTCAGTAGCCATAAAATCTTCACTTAATATCGTAAACTCAGTTCTTCTGTTCAACTGGTGTGCGGCTTCTTTTTCGCAGGTAGTTTTCAGTGATTTGATATAAGCTTCGGTCAATTCGGTTCCTTTGGCAAAGAAGAAGGGTTTTTCCTTGCATTGAGGATATTTGGCAGCATCAAGAAATACAGTTTTGTCGCGATCAAGTATGCGTGGTCTGTTGGCGCCATAGCCCTTAGCAAAAATTCTTCCAGGATGTATACCCATGGAATCAACAATATAATGTACTGCAGACCTGGCTCTGCGTTGCGACAGAGTGTCGTTGGTCATAGCAATAGGCCTGATATCGGTGTGTGATGACAATTCAATGACCCAGCGTTCGTTCTGGTTAAGAATATCAACCAGCCAGTTGAGAGAGTCCATTGCCTGTGGGGTAAGATACCACTGACCAATTACATAAAGCACATCGGGCAGTACAATAGGAGCTTTGGGGATAGGTGCCAAGTTGAAATCATGAATGAGATCTTTGCTGTTTTTCAATCCAACAGTGGTTTCGCGGCCAACAGCAGCAAAATAATTATCTTTAGATACGTTAAGTTCGTATGAAGTATTTTCGCGAATCTGTGTTTTGCCAAACTGGTAGGTTCCTGTGGCATCGGTAGAATCTTCGATGATGGTTCCGTCGGATCCTTCAAGTCTGACCAAAGCTCCGGGTATAATTTGTTTGGTACTATCATCTCTGACTACACCCTGAAGAGTAAACAACAATGGGGGGAGAAAGAATGAATAAATATCATCAAAACCTTTTCCGCCTTTACGGTTTGAGGTTAAAAATCCTTCATTTTTGTCGGCTTTAAAAATAATGCCAAAATCATCGCCAGATGAGTTTAGGGGATACTTCAGGTTTTCGGGTTTTGACCATTTTCCGCCTTCGAGTTTTGTTTCAAAAATATCCAGTCCGCCAAGGCCGAGGTGTTCATGTCCGTTGGATGAGAAATACAGCACTGCATCGTCTCTGAGATATGGGAACATTTCATCGCCGGTGGTATTAATGGTTGGTCCAAGGTTTACAGCCTTGTCGAAAGGTTTTGTTTTTTTGGTGCGTTTAGCCACCCAGATATCTTTTCCGCCCAGTCCGCCAGGTAAATCAGCAGAAAAATAAATAGTAAGTTCATCGTCACTCAAAGCCGGGTGACCAATATGCATACTTAAATCGTCAAACAATTTCAGCGTATCCGGAGCAGACCATCCGCGGCCTTGTTTTTTTGCAAAATATATCTGACAACCCATTTTGGATTTCTTCAAATAGGGACATCTTGTAAAATATATTACATTAGCTTTTTTGTTTAACCAGGGTGTGCCTTCGTTAACATCGGTGTTGATATTTTCATCAGCAGGTAAAGGTTCGCTCCAGGCGCCTTTTTTATCTAACGTAGTCACATAGATGTCGGAAAAACTCTGTCCTGTCCATCCGTCGGTTGATTTGCCAGTAGAGCCGTCGCGTGTGGTGGTAAACAACAAAGCTTTATAGTTTTTATCAGCCCAATAAGGCGAAAAATCTGATTGTTTGCTGTTGAGCTTTTTTACATTGTCAACTACATACCGGGTGGGATCATCTTTCCATTTAATAGAATATTCGCAAGACTCAACGCCCAATGTTCCGCGGGTATCAGCGGGTGCCAGTTTGGCATATTCTTTATATTCCACTATAGCTTCAGCATATTGTTCATCCGCTTTGAGTGCATCGGCAAGATAAAGATGAGCTATAGGGTCCGGGTAATTTGATTTAACAACACGTGTGTACCAGTTAATAGCTTGTTTGTGGTTGCCGGTCTTACGGTAACATTCTGCCAGACGAAACAACACTCTACCTTTTTCGGGCTTGTTTCCTTTTATTTTGTTATAGGCCTGTTTATACAAATCAATAGCAACAGTATATTGTTCTGTTTCAAATGCCTCATCGGCATCAGATGAATAATTACGCTGTGCGACAGATGGTGTGGCCTGCACAAATAAGAGAAATAAAAATGCAACAAAGCCTAATAAGTATATTTTCTTGCTCATATAAAATAAAATTAAACCCTAATAATAGTTTGCTAATTTAAAAAAATATTTAACACTAAAAAAAGAACATTTTCTTATTTTTTAAAAAAAACATTACAATGCTAATTATCAACTAATTAGCATTGTAACATTTCTTATCAATATTTTTTTTCGTCTTGAAATTTGTTAACTTTTTAATTTTTTTAGTTATACGTTATTTCTTCGCCTGAAGTTTCAATTCTTTCTTTTCTTTACGTCTTTTTTGGATCATAATAAAATCATAGGCTATTGGGGTAGCATTAAAAATAGAAGAGTATGTACCCACAACTATACCTACCAATAATGCAAAGATAAATCCCCTAATCATTTCACCGCCAAGAATAAACATAGCAAGCAGCGTGATTATGGTGGTGCCTGAAGTGTTGATGGTTCGGCCCAGTGTGCTGTTCATGGCGGCATTCATATTTTCTTTCAGGTCGCGTTTGGGATAAAGTCCAATATACTCCCTGATACGGTCGAAGATGATCACAGAGTCGTTAATAGAGTATCCGATAATTGTAAGGATAGCCGCAATAAAAGCCTGGTCGACCTCCATGCCGAATGGTAGTATTCCCCAAAATAGTGAATACATCGAGATAAC
>DAOOWO010000240.1:0-4245 GCA_035371225.1 Bacteroidales bacterium
AAATTAGACAATGCTGCCGACAAATTACGTTCACTGGCGCACCCCATGAGAGTGGAAATCATTCAAATGCTGTACACGCATAAAAAAATGAATGTTACTGAGATCTATAAAAAATTAAAGATCGAACAAGCATCAGCGTCGCATCATTTGAACATCCTTAAGATCCGCGGAATTCTCGAATCGCGCAGGTCAGGAAAAAAGACCTATTATTCGATTAGAGAAGAAGCGCTTGCCAGGATTATTGAATGTGTTGACCTCTGTTCCTGAGAAGCATTGTTCTGATTTATTTTCTTCCGAAGTCGGCCGGAATCTCTCCCCAGATGTCCGTTTGCCACTTTAATATCCTGTTTGAAAAGGTATTGGCCTTTAACCAAATCTCTGCGCGGCTTATCAATTCAAACAATACAGTATTTTCTGGTGACGGAGTCAGTTTGGTTTTGGCATGCTTATCTTTTACCCATTTTATAGCTGTCATGCTATCGCTATAAATCGGCAGAGAACTGTGTTGCTGTTTAAGCATTGCAAGGGCATGAACTATGGCAAGAAATTCGCCAATATTATTGGTTGCATCACGAAAAGGTCCCTGAATAAATAATTGGCTTCCTGTGGCCGTATCAACGCCGCGATACTCCATAACTTTGGTAACGGTATTCCAGGCAGCATCCACGCTGACAGAAATTTTTTCCGGCGACCCAACACCGGCGTTGGTATTCCCTTGTAAGACCTTATTTTTTTTGAGGTAAATATATTTCTTATAATCACCGGCAAAGGCTGTTTCCGCGGCTTTCAAATCCTCAAAGGATTTGTAAGCCGCCCCTTCAAATTTATCAACCTGCTCCAGACAATCTGACCAGTTTAGGTAAATACCGGGTTTTCGACCCTGCCACACCACATAACATTTAGGTTTTTTCATAATTTTGCTTTGCCGTAATACGTTTTAAAAAAACAATGTAAATTTACTTAAAAATTTTTCTGTAATGCTAAAACAAAAATACTTCATACTATTATTACTGTTGGGACTAATGTCGTGCTCGCATAATAAAATCTATGAAAAATACATTAAAATAGAAAACCACAATTGGAAACGCGACCAGATTATCAAATTTGAAGTGCCGATAGAAGATACATCGAGCCTTTACGATGTAGCGCTTACTGTTCGGCATACTTCTTATTATGCTTTCGCCAATATCCGTATAAACATGATGATCAACTATCCTTCAGGGGATATGCGTGTTAAGGATTACAACATCCTCGTCAGAAATACCGATGGCTCTTTTCTTGGCGACGGCGCCGGCGACCTGTGGGATGTTACACACCCGGCACTTGAAGGGGTAAGCTTTCCTCTCAAGGGTTCCTATGTCTTCGAAGTCCAGAATGTGATGCCCCTGGTGACAACGCCCGATATCATGGACATTGGCCTGATTGTAAGAAAATCGAAAAAAAAGATTGAACCGGCTGAATGACCATATAAAAAATATCCTTGCCACACTGCCCGAACAGCCCGGTGTATATCAGTTTTTTAATAATTCGGGAACGATTATTTATGTAGGCAAAGCAAAAAAACTGAACAAGCGTGTAAAAAGCTACTTCAGAGACGAGTCGGCGATGACTGGTAAAATCAGCGTACTCGTAAAAAAAATTGCCGATATAAAATACATTGTCGTCGACAATGAATACGAAGCCCTGCTGCTCGAAAACAACCTGATAAAAAAATATCAGCCCCGTTACAATGTATTACTGAAAGACGATAAGACCTATCCCTGGATATGTATCAAAAAAGAACGGTTCCCGCGAATATTTTATACCCGCAATATTATCAGGGACGGCTCTGAATACTATGGCCCTTACGCTTCCGGACGTATGATGAATACCTTGCTGGAACTGATATTTCAAATTTTTCAGGTACGTACCTGCAACTACAACCTTACGGAAGAAAACATAAAACGCAGAAAGTACAGGGTGTGCCTCAAATACCACATTGGCAACTGCAAAGGCCCTTGCGACGGTCATCAAAACGAAGAAGACTACAACGAAACCATCGTCAACATCAAAGAGATTATCAAGGGCAACATCAATGCCGTGCAACAGCAGCTAAAAAAAGCCATGAATTCCTTCGCGGATACCTATGAATTTGAAAAAGCGCAGATAGTAAAAGAAAAAATAGAATTACTCCAAAGATACCAGAGCAAATCAACGGTGGTAAATCCCACCATCAGCAATGTGGATGTGTTCAGCATCATTGATGACGATAATACGGCCTATATCAATTTTTTAAAAGTGGTGGATGGAGCCATCGTTCAGGCACATACCGTGGAACTGCGCAAACACCTTGACGAAACACCCGTTCAGTTACTCGAATACGCTATCACCGACCTGCGCGAGCGCATGAAAAGTAGCTCCGCAGAAATCATTGTTCCACTGGCCTTAAGCATAAATTTTCCCGGAACAAAAATAACCGTCCCTCAAAAAGGTGATAAAAAAAAGCTGCTCGACCTTTCGGAAAACAATGCAAAATACTACAAACTTGACAAAGAAAAACAAAAAGAACTTGTCGATCCCGACAGGCATGTAACGCGCATCATGGAGCAGGCAATGAAAGATTTGCATCTGAACGAACTGCCCGACCATATTGAATGCTTTGACAATTCTAACACCCAGGGAAGTTTTCCGGTAGCCTCGATGGTGGTATTTAAAAATGCCCGCCCCGAAAAAAGCGAATACCGTCATTATAATATCAAAACCGTGGAAGGTCCCAATGATTTTGCCTCTATGGAAGAAGTCGTCTTTAGGCGCTATAAAAGACTGCTTGACGAAAACAAAGCCCTGCCAAAGCTTATCGTGGTGGACGGTGGTAAAGGACAACTGAGCTCAGCCCTCCACAGCTTGGAAAAACTGGGACTCCGGGGCAAAATAACCATCATCGGCATCGCCAAAAAACTGGAAGAAATATATTTTCCCGGAGACAGCATCCCGCTGTATATTGACAAAAAATCAGAAACTCTGAAACTGATACAACAACTGCGCGATGAAGCACATCGTTTTGGGATCACACACCACCGGCAAAAAAGACAAAAAGCAAGCGTCAAATCCGTTTTATCGGATATCGAAGGCATAGGATATGAAACCGCACAAAAACTTTTACGGAAATTCAAATCGGTAGCAAATATAAAAAAGACATCTTTCGAAGATCTGAAGCCAGTGATCGGGGCACAAAAAGCAAAAATTATTACCGACTATTTTAATAAAAAGGATTGAAATTTGTAGTCACCGAATATTGATGTTACTTTGTACAATATTTTAACATAGCCGGATATGAAAACATTGAATCTATTTTTTACAGCGGGCCTGATATCTCTTGTGTTGCTCTGTGCCTGCAAAACCAACAAAAACAGCATGAATTCCACCTCCAGCCCGTCAGATGAAGGCTCCTCTGTAGTCAACATCACCGAAAACAACAACCGGTTTGCCTTCGACCTTTACAAAAATATCGGCGCCAAACCCGAAAACATGTTGTATTCGCCTTACAGCATATCCTCCGCCCTGGCTATGACCTATACGGGAGCCCGCGGAAACACCGAAAAACAAATGGGAGCCGTCATGCACTTTTCACCGAACAGCTTGGATTTTAACAACCAAAACAACGCCAGACTCAAAGAAATAAACGCATTGAACGATGGCAGCACGCTGAACACATACACCGCTAACTCTATCTGGGCACAAAAAGATTTTAAATTTAAAGAAAGCTTCATCGGAGCGTTAAAAGATAGTTACCTGTCATCATTGCATACCGTGGATTTTATTAAAGAAACAGAACAAAGCCGCCTGCTGATCAATAAGTGGGTGGAAACAGAGACCAAAGAAAAAATAAAAGACCTGATACAACCCGGCCTTATCGATTATCTTACCAGAATGGTTTTGGTGAATGCCATTTATTTTAAGGCCGATTGGGAAACCGCTTTTGATGAAACGCTGACCAAAAAAATGACTTTTTATCCGGATGAAACCACTCAGGTGCCATGCGATTTTATGTTTGCCGAAAGAGATTTTGGATTTTACGAACAGGAAAACGGGCTCAAAGCCATTGAAATACCTTATTCAAAAGGGAAAATGTCGATGTTGGTTATTCTGCCAAAAGACAAAAACGGCATCTTCGGCATAACAAAAGAAACCGGCCCCGACTGGTACAATATGATTAACACAAGCCTGGTTAAGACAAAAGTTAAACTCTGGCTGCCCAAATTCAAG
>DAOOWO010000241.1:0-4228 GCA_035371225.1 Bacteroidales bacterium
CTTAACGAATTAAAGTATATTTTTAATGAAATGGGAAAAGGAAGATTATTCCACCAGTAATAGGCGTCCACAAGTTTTTGTCCGCCAAGTTGATACAAATCGTTTATATAATACACCCCTCTTTCATTCAGATTAAGAAAAGTAAATTCTCTGGTTGATAAAGAAATAGCCCACAAAGTAAATACAAAAGGAAGGCTTAAGTAGGGCAAGGCATATTTCCCTATAATGCCCTCGAAAGCCACAGAAAGAAACAGTGACAAAAATGCTGCAAGCACAATTATCACAAGCAACTGTATTCCGGGCTCAAAATAAATTCCCAAGCCCAAACCCACGAGCAACGCATTAAACCCATAATAGCCCTGTTTTATTTTATACCTGTCAAAGCCTATCAGAGAAGCGCTGAGATTGGTAAATAACACCGATAGTAACCCAAATAATCCGGCATATAAGTCATAAAAAGTGATAAGGAAAATTATTATCGCAAATATGACATTATTGGAAAAAAATATCTGCGAATAACTGTTGGTAAGACTTCTAAAAAACCAATGAAATTGCTTCATGCCGCTTACAACTTATGATTCTTTAAATGACCCGGAATGATTTCCTGCTGAGTGATATATTCCAGATTTTCTTTTTGCCTTATCAGGTGCGGAGCGCCCTTTTCGTCAATCAATACCACATTAGGCCTAAAGGTTATAAACTGCATCCATTGCGTATTATTGTATGCGCCCACACGGCGAATAACATAATTATCACCTTTTTTCAGCAAAGGAAACTGCATATTGGCTCTTATCACATCAATGTTCATGCACAAAGGACCATAAAGCGTAGTGTCTTCCAATTGTTCTGAAACAGCCATAACAGGCCTGACATCGTGTTCATACCAAAAGGAAGTAAACAAGAGATTGACGCCGGAGTCAATAATTACTGAACGCCGGCCATCGGCCATTCTTTTGATAGCAACAACAGTCCCGGCAAGATATCCGGCATCATCAATCAACGCCCTTCCTGTTTCAAGTATGAGCATCGGCAGGTTGTCCGGTTTAATTTCCGATGTGAGCAAGGCATTAGTTATAGACTCGGCATAATCATCAAATGACGGTGTTGTATCGCTGCCGGAATAATAGGCACCTTTCAGGGTGTTTCGTGAAGCAAAACCGCCGCCAATGTCAATGTATTTTACTACATGCTGGTATTTTCGCTCCACCGATACCACCAGGGCCGCCAGTTTTGCAGCGGCAATTTTGTAAGGCTCCGTGCTCATTATGTAAGTACCAATATGAGCGTGTATGCCCGTTAAGTCAAGTTTTTTACACATCATTATCCGGTTCAGTGCATCCCAGGCTTCGCCGTTTTCATAATTAAACCCGAACCGGTCCCACTGCGGATAAATACCCGTGTCCATATTCACTCTAATAGCAACCCTTGGTTTTTTTTCCGAATTTTCACTTAACGAGATTATCTTGTAAAGTTCATCAAAATGGTCAATATGTATCAGCGAAAAGTTTTCTATGGCTTTTTTAAGGTCGTCGTCGGTTTTTGAAGGCCCATTGAAAATAATTTTGTTTCCTGGGACACCGTTTTTTAAGGCTTTTTCATATTCAAAGCCAGAAACCACCTCCGCCCATGCGCCTTCCTGATGAAAAATATTGCATACCGCATTAAGGTAATTGGTTTTATACGACCAGGCAAACTGTACGCTGGGATACCTTGTTGAAAATGCCCGGGAAGCTTCCTGGAAGGTTTTACGAATGGTACGTTCGGAATATATATATAGCGGAGACTTATATTCGGATAATAATTCGCTCACAGCATAACCATCAATATGAGACAGTGGCTCGGGATTGTGCTGCATTCCATATTTGCTTGGCAAACCCGCATTCAGTTTTTGAATCAGTGGCCTTTCAAAATGTAGTTTTTCCATTCCTTAATTTTTGTTTTTCTGTCAAATTACAATTCGCCTTTAGTAGCAATTTTTTCAAATTCAGTAAGATCACAAATCATATCCCAGGAATACCTGATAAACATCTTACCGACTTCATAGCTTTTAAATGGGGACACATCTTTTCCCATTGCCATAAGCACCAATGCCTCGGGAAGGTTTTGTCCTGCGCCCACAGCTAAATATACCCATGCGGGAAGCCGGGGATTTATTTCAATAAGGTATAAATCATCTTTTGCGTCTTTAATTAGCTCCAGTTCCATCCCTCCGCGCCATTGTGTCTGCCTAATGATTTTATAGGTTAATTCCAACATGTTGGAATCATCCAAAGTGATGCCGCCCCAGGCTTTACCCTTATCGGTAATGTATTGTTTGCGCATCGGCACTGCCCCCACGGTAGTGCCTTTTCCGTCACCCAGGGCCACCACATTGACTTCTGTGCCATAGACAAATTCCTGAATAACAACAGGCAACCCCCATTTAGCAGCAATTTTCTGAAAATAAATTTCGGCCTGTATCTGATCCTTGGCTATAAAGGCATCATAAAATTTACCTTTTACAACTATTGGAAATTGAAAATCATCTTTCAGATTTTTTAGTTGATTGAAATTTGTGTAGGCTTTGCTAAAAGGAACCCTGACATCATATTTCTCACCAAAATCAGGCAGATTGGCCTTGTGTCTTTCCTCAAATTGTTTGAGTGTGGGAAGAAATGTTTTTATTCCCAACGACCTCAACACCGGTTCAGACTTCATGAAGGCAAAAAGTTCCGCATCAAAATTCGGTAACAGCACATCTGCATGTTCAATATTTTGTATATATCTGATTCTCTGCATAACGGCATCAGATCCATCAGAGGGATAGGGCATTTTATATGTTTTATCCACCAGTTGGTGCATGTATGCACCGGGTTCAAGATTGTCATAAGCCAGCCCAATGATACGCGGTTCAATAAGCTGCGAATCCCTCAGCCCTCTAATTACAGGTATTCCAGGGCCTGGACTGTCTATATTATTCAAACCGGAAACTAAAACTGTCAATCTATCTTTCGTCATCTTCCTCTAAAATTTGAAATTGCCTGAGCATGGAAATAAAATCAAGAAAATAGCGTTCAAAAACACTCTTTTCCACATCGTATGTACCCACAATAAATTCCGAAACAGCGTCCATATCTTTTCCGGAAGCAAGCATCCGAAGAATTTCCGCGCCAATAGTATTAAGCGTAAAAGAATCGCCAGTAGAGGGATTAAATACAAAACCGCTCTCGCTTATGGCAATATTTTTTTTAATTTTTACAACCATGATATGACTTTTCATTCAAACAAATGTAACAATTCTAACTGACAATTATTACTGATTATATCAATTATTTAACTTTTCGACAACAGCACCAGGCACTCCACATGAAGTGTCTGCGGAAAAAAATCATAAGGAATAATCTTTTTCACCACATATCCCGCAGTACAAAGAAAATCCAGGTCGCGGGCAAGAGTGCCAGCGCTGCACGAAAGATAGGCCATACGCCCGGGCTGGTAGCTTCCCGTTATCCATTGCAAAACCTCTGGCTCCAGGCCTGTTCTTGGTGGATTAACATATAGCAATTTCGTTACGCTATTATGCTCTTCCACCAAACGGCTTAGCTGTGGCAGGCGGTCCCGGCATTTTCCCCGATAAATCAAAGCCCCGGGAACATTTTTCCGGGCACAGGCCACCGCTTCACCACTAAGCTCCACTCCGGCAGTGATGCTTCCTGCCGACAACCATTTCTTCATGCTGTAGCCGGTACCGCAATACAAGTCCACCATCAGGCTATTGTTGCCGGGGAATAGAAATGACGCGGCTTCGTTCAAGGAATCAAAATACAGGCCGGTTATCAATTGCTGAAAAGACATCGGCCCATAGCACATCCCTTGCTCATCAATAGAAACATCGCTACCAAAAAGCAAAAAGAAATTATGTTTCATAAAAATTTTGTTCCCGGCCGATGGGTTTAGGTGTAGCCAGCCCCCTTCCACACCCAATTGCCGCAACTGTTCTTCTACAACTGGTCCTAACCATGCATTATCGGGCAGGACAGCAGTTTTTAGCACCAACATCACCTGGTTCCCCGATTGTATAAAAAAACGTAACGGAAACTTTTCGGGCGGGGGCAGGATGTTTGTCAATAGCTTGATAACTTCACCGATTTGTTTGTGTTGCACCGGACAGGCAGGAGTTGCTACAAACTGCCTGTGCGAAATCATTCCAAACTCCCATGTTGTGCCATTATAAACGGTATGAAGACAG
>DAOOWO010000242.1:0-4227 GCA_035371225.1 Bacteroidales bacterium
GGAAAAATTGCCGGCGTCCGCAGCGAAGAAGAAATATACATGGCCGAAGCCGCTGCGCAAATGTACTGCAAACCGGCTATGAATCTGAAAATAAACCAATATACCGAAGAAAAAAAAACCGTGCTGGAAATCATCATACCAAAACTAGGTAATGAAATTTGTTATGCACTGGTCGACAACAACAAATGGATAGCTTATGTGCGGGTGGATGACAAAAATTTTCAGGCCTCACGGGTACACCTTCGTGTATGGAAACGAACACTGAAAGCGTATCCCACACATATTACCTACACCGAGAAAGAAAAAATGCTTTTGGACTATCTCACCACGAACCCGTTTATTGCATTGCATGATTTTTGTGTTCTGGCGGCAATTAAAAAAAATATTGCCGAAACTATCCTGGTAAACATGATTATGCTCGGCATAATCGAAATTTTTTATACCGAACAGGAAGTACTTTACCGCTTAAAATAAAGGTTTTACCTATCTTTGTTACCAAATATTATTGCAATAAAAAGCAGGAATAATTATCAACAATGTACAAAAATTTTTTAGGCACGCTTTTCATCATTTTCCTTGGTTTGAAAGCTATGAGCCAGACTACCGGCGCCGAAAACCTGGGACTGGTAAACTGGATAGATTTAAAAACAGCGCAGGAACTCAACAAAACCAATCCCAAACCGATACTAATCGACGTATATACCGATTGGTGCGGCTGGTGTAAACACATGATGAAAACCACTTTTTCTGATCCGGGTTTAGCCAGTTACATCAACACGTATTTCTATCCCGTGCGTTTCAACGCCGAAACCAAAGACACGGTTGAATTTCAGGAAAAAAAATATGGCAACAAAAACACCGGAAACCGCTCTCCCAACGACCTTGCTGTTATCCTGCTCGAAGGAAAAATGTCCTATCCTACCCTGGTGTTTTTCAACAACAACTATAAATTTAAAATGCTGGCTCCAGGCTACCTTAAAGTCAAAGACATCGAACCCATCCTGGTCTTTACTGTCGAACATATTTTCAACAGTACTGCCGTCAAAGATTTTCAACAATATTATTACAAGGCCTTTTATCCTGATTCCGGCTTTGTAAACAAAGATACCATTCGCTGGAACAGGTCTTTTAACGAAGTTTTAATGGCCGGCGCCACCAATAAGAAAAAAACACTGGTATTCCTGAATGCCGCATGGTGCAACGGCGGAAGAGTTATGCTCAGAAGCACCTTTAACAACAGCATCGTTACAAAATACATCAATGATAACTTCAACGCTGTATTGCTTGACCCGCAAACAAGCGATACGATAAAATACCAAAACCAGGTTTTTGCTAAGTCTACAGATAATAATGCACTCCACCCTTTTTTACATCACCTTCTTGGCGAGCATATCGTTATGCCCTCGGTATTGTTTTTTGATGAAGACCTGAAATTTGTCTCCCATGCAGGACAATACCTAACACCGGAATCTTTATATCCCGTGCTGGTATATATTTTTGAAAATCATTATAAAAACAAGAGTTGGAACGACTTCATCAAAACCTTTGTCATTCCCGTAAAATAGCAGTCTATCTCGCCTCAATAAGCTTTCGGGTCATATTTACCACGAGTCCTCGCGGCACCAGACCTTGCGCTATTGTCAGCAGCCTGTTTCCATAACCATGAACAACCACCGCCTTACCTTTTAGCATGGCCTGATAGCCAAATTCAGCCACTTCTTTGGCGCCCGGAAGTTTTTTTTGTTTTGCCATTTTACTTTGATTCATGGCCGCAGCATCCACAAAGCCGCTTTCGGTGAGGCCCGGGCAGAGAGCCGTTACCGTAACCCCTGTACCTTCCAATTCGTTGTTCAGCGCCTCGGAAAAACTGAGCACATAAGCTTTGGTGGCTGCATAAACTCCCATGAGCGGTACCGGCTGAAAAGAAGCTGTTGAGCCAAGATTCATGATCTTACCCTGCCCCCGGCTAATCATTTCGGGCAAAAATAGTTTCGTAAGCCGTGTCAACGTATGAATATTCAAAAAAATCATCCTGGTTTCTTTTTCGTCGTTGGTTTCGGCAAACAGGCCGTAATCTCCATAACCGGCATTATTAATAAGATAATCAACATGGACATTCTGTTTTTTCACCTCGTTGAAAACCTCCTGGGCCGCATCAACATCCGACAGGTCTTTGCTGATTACATGAACACATATTTTATATTTCGCCTCAAGTTCTGATTTTAACTCGTCGAGTTTCATTTTATTGCGGGCCACAAGAATCAGGTTCCCGCCTCTGGAGCCATGTATGCGCGCCAGTTCCAGCCCTATGCCGCTGGAAGCACCTGTAATTAAAGCTGTGTTTGACATTTTTTTCGCAAAATTAGCAAATAATACCCACGCATTTACGGAAATATTATCAAAGAAAATCAGGAATCAGAATTTCATTCACATTCTTTGTGTTACTTTGTATAAATAATAATTAGACCTCGTGTAAACTTAAAACAACATGACTGTATCCGGAGTCAATGAACTTTTCATAAAGAGTTTCCCCTATACACCCACTGCCGACCAAAGAATCCTGATAGAAAAACTTTCGCAATTCATTGTTTCCGGGGAGCAGAACAAACTTTTTCTGGTGAAAGGCTATGCAGGCACCGGCAAAACAACCATAGTCAGTGTTCTGGTAAAAATACTTCCATCCCTGAAGATCAATACCGTGCTTCTTGCCCCGACAGGCCGGGCGGCCAAAGTACTTGCCGCGTATTCGTCAGAGACCGCTTACACCATACATAAAGGCATTTACCGCATCAGCGAGGACGATTCATCCTACGTAATGTCGTTACGGGAAAACAGGTTAAAAAACACGGTTTTTATCGTGGATGAGGCCTCCATGATAGCCGGCGAAATGGCCACCCCCAGCCAGTTGTTTCCTGCTTCAAACCTGCTCGAAGATTTACTGACATTTGTTTTCAGCGGTGAAAACTGTTCGTTGGTTTTTGTGGGCGACATGGCACAATTGCCCCCGGTGGGCACTGATATCAGCCCGGCACTGAACGAAATATACCTGAAAACCAGTTTCCATCTACATATAGACGGTTTTGAACTTACCGAAGTGGTAAGGCAGGAAGAATCTTCGGGAATACTGGCCAATGCCACACACATCCGCCAACTGGTTAATTCTTCCGGCAAGGAAAATATCTTTTTTGAAACTGCCGGCTTTCGGGATGTGATAAGAATCAACGGTTCCGAACTCGAAGAAGCCCTGAATTCGGCTTATTCAGGCTCGGGCGATACCGAGAGTATTATCATTTGCCGTTCGAATAAACGAGCCAACTTATACAACAACGAAATCCGCAAAAGGCTTTTGTTCCGCGAAGGAGAAATAAATGCCGGCGACAAAATCATGGTAGTAAAAAATAATTACTTCTGGTTGCCAAAAAAATCAAAAGCAGGATTCATTGCCAATGGTGATATTGCAGAAGTTTTGCGTGTCAGAAAATTAGAACAATTTACCGAAGAATTCTGGTTTGCCGATGCCTCCATACGGCTGCTGGATTATCCTGAAGAAAAAGATATAGAAGTAAAGTTACTGTTAAACACGCTGGCGTCTGAGTCTCCCGCCCTATCCATAGCAGATTTCCGAAAATTGTTTCTGGCGGTATCAGAAAACTATATGCATATTCCAGAAAAAAGCAAAAGATACCGGATGATATATAACGATCCGTATATGAATGCTTTACAGATAAAGTTTGCTTATGCCATGACCTGCCATAAAACACAAGGCGGACAATGGGAGCAGGTATTTGTTGAACAAGGATACCTTACCGAAGAAATGGTGGACAAGGAATACCTACGGTGGCTTTATACTGCTATTACACGTGCTACCAAAAAGCTTTACCTGGTAAACTTCAGCGAACGGTTTTTCGAATAATAAAATATTCCAGCTATTTTTTCACTATTCGATAAGCGCTACCGCATAAGCGGAAATGCCTTCCTCTCTGCCAATAAATCCTAATTTCTCAGATGTTTTGGCCTTAACAGAAATGTCGTAAGCAGGTATTGCAAGTACTTCGGCCAGTTTTTGCTGTATCTGAGGGATATAGGGTGCCAGTTTAGGACGCTCAAGGCATATGGTAGTGTCGATATTGACAATATGGTAACCCTTCTCATTCAGAAGGGCGGCAACTTTTTTCAGGAGAATCTTGCTATCAATACCCTTATATTGTTTGTCGGTGTCGGGAAAAT
>DAOOWO010000243.1:0-4224 GCA_035371225.1 Bacteroidales bacterium
ACTGGGAAACATCGATGTGCAGAAAGAGTTCACCTTTGCCGGTGATGTGATGAAAGCAATCTGGATACTGGTTAATCAATCTGATGTTTTTGAAGCCGTGATAGGCTCAGGACAGGCATACAGCATCAAGGACTGGCTGGATTGTTGCTTCAAAAAAACAAACAAAGACTGGCGTGATTATGTCATCATTAAAAAGGACTTTATTCCTGAATACAAAATATTGGTCAGCAACCCCAAATTAATTAAAAGCCTGGGCTGGCAACCAGAAGTAAGTTTTATTCAATTAGCAAATTTAATGATGGAGGACAAATAATATGGCAGAAACATTAGGATCGCTCTGTGATAAACTGACAATCGTAAAACTCAAACAATACCATACGGAAGATAAAGAACGCTTGTTGAGTTTACAGGTGCAGCAGGAGAACCTTACAAACGAGATCAACGAATTTGTATCTGATGCGATAAACGGCCTGATCCCTGTGAACAAACTGACATTCAATGCTAACAAAGTATACAGGCAACAAGGCAACGAGATACAGGAGATAAAAGGCAGCATCGGCACTGTCTTCGGAAAACTGGCCGAAATCAATTGCCTCTTATGGCATGAACAGGAAAAGGTATATGATTTTGAAAGCGTTCCTGAAGCGGAAAAAAATTCAGTCGTAAAACAATTAGCCATCCTGAATCTGGAACGAACTAAATGTATTGATGAAATTGACAAATCTTTTTCTGAGATGATAAAAAACAAGTAATCTGAAATTGAAAAAAAGGTTCCTCATAGGACAACTGGCCCGTTTCGGGGATTGCTTGTTTGCAACAACTATTGCCAGACAGATAAAACACGATTACCCCGGCAGCCATATTACATGGGCCGTAGCTGATACCTATAAGTCTATACTTGAATTAAACCCCTATGTCGATTCCATATGGGTAATACCTGTCAGTGAAGGAGATTATTATGACCTCAACTGGAAAAATTTTGAAAAAGAGGCTTTGCAGCGAAAGCAAAAGGGAGAATTTGATGAAGTAATTTTCAGCCAGATATTACCCCTGAATTGTATCCGTTTTAACGGGACAATAAGAGGGACGATCTTGAGCTCTTATAAAAGACCGATCACGGTGCCTGTAGCGCCTGTCGTAAGATTATCAGCAACGGAAATTGAAAATGTAAAATTATTTGCCGCACGAAATAATTTACAGCAATATAAACATGTTGTGTTGTTTGAATGTAATCCCGGAAGCAATCAGTCAAAAATTACTCCCGAACTTGCTGTTCAGATATCCGAAAAAATAACACAAAACAACATTGATGTTTGTTTCATTCTTACAAGCCCCTTTAAGATCAATTCTGGCAATGCCCGCATCATTGATGCCTGTGAATTAACATTCAGGGAAAATGCCGAACTCACTAAATATTGTTCCTTATTAATAGGCTGTAGCAGCGGAATCACCTGGATTTCAACATCCGATTGTGCTAAACGATTGCCTATGCTGCAATTGTTGAATCATAATCCGGTTTCTTTTGCCGGGATCCATTTTGACTTCGAAATAAATGGACTGGATAATTCGACGGTCATAGAAATGATCAACTATGATCCCGACATTGTTTGTAACTGTGTGCAGTCCTTACTTACGGAAGATTTTTCAAAAGTAAAGAAAAGGTATCATCAGGATTACAAGCCGGGTAAAGAACATCTATACGCCCATGTAAAGTTGCTGCTGAATATGAATTACAGTTTATTTAAAATTCTGAGGTTCGTATCAGCGTATAAAAAATATAACTCCAGACACAATAATCATAATATCGAGGTGAATCTGATCGGTAATAAGGAGTTGTTTAAAATTTATTCTAATTACTATAAGGAATTACCAAGAAAATATATCAAAAAAAATCATCCCGAGATCAGCATTCATAATCCCCTGTGGAATTCATTCAAATATATTCTGAAGAAAAAATTCAATCTGCTCCCTGAAAAAACCTGTTTAAATAAGGAATTTCTGATCGTTTATACCTATCCCAACTTTGCCTATTCGCCGACTACCCTGAACTTGTTTTATGAATTAAAAAAACATTATTCTGTTGAACTTGTTATCCCCCGGCCGGAAAAGACCTATTCGCTTCACGAAATTGATGATCCGTGTATAAGATATTTTGATGAGATCGGTGAACTGACGATTTTTGAACACCTGATAAAAACTTTAAAAAAAATAAAGGACCTGTTTATAGAGCCATCACCCCGACGATTATATGAAAGAGAGATCATTGCTTATATTAAGAAAAGGAAAAACAAGCAAATAATCGCTGTTGACTTTATGGCTTTATGGTGTGCGCAAATGGCGGGAAGAAAGGCTCATCTGCTGTCTTTAGAAATCAATAAATATTACAGGGATGTAAACTTTGATGCTATTCTTTCAGTAATCATTCAATCTGAAGAAAGGTTGAACTACCTGTTTCCTGAAGAAAAACCCCGACATTTTATAGTGCAGAATGCGCCTATATTTACTGATTTTATCCTGCCCATTGAATCAAGAAAAAAAACAGACCTCATCTATTGCGGCAGCGCCATGCTTGGGTTTGGAATAATAACTTGTCTGGACTTTATTAAAGATTATAGGGAATATACCCTGACCTTAATAGGGGCGCTGCCTGATGAAACAAAGGTAGTAATCGATCAGTTTTATAGCGATCTTATCGCAGAGGGTAGATTGTTTATAAACAACGATTACTTAACACTTTCTGAACTGACACATTTCGTTTCCAAATTTAGGATAGGATTAGCCTTTTACGATTTTTACCGGTTTCCTCATCTCAGAACCTTTAATTATTATAGCGCCCCATCGGGTAAAATATTCCAGTACCTCAACAGCGGGGTGCCCGTAATTGCCAATAAAATATCAGGTTTTGAATTTCTTGAGGAAAAGCAGTGCGGGAAAACAATAAATTATCTGAGCAGCGATCAGATTAAAACCGCCGTTGATGACATTGAATCCAATTATGAATTTTATTCAAAAAATGCAAAATCCATTTCTAAAAAAATGGATTTTGAAGCACAGATTAATCCTTTCATCAAATATTTGAAAGGTGTTTGAGCCGTCCGGCAAGCTCACGGTATCAACTGTCGGAACTTCACTGAGGCACATTATAGCTATGGCTTTACAGAACATCAAAAAATTGATTTGCCATTATTTTGCAAAACTTTAGTTGTTGAAAAAAAGTTATCTTTGAAATCGCAAATTCAGAACAATTAAAAATGCCTTTTATTAGTGTTGTAACACCTGTATATAAATGCGCCGGTTCTATTGAAGAACTATATTCACGCTTAAGCCTGGTATTACCCCGGATTGATGAAAATTATGAAATAATTTTCGTCAACGATGGCAGCCCCGATGATGCCTGGGAAAAGATTTGCGTTCTGGGAAATAAAGATAAAAAGGTCAAAGGCGTCAATCTGAGCCGGAATTTTGGCCAGCATTATGCCATTACTGCCGGTCTTGATCACGCGCAGGGTGAGTGGGTGGTGGTGATGGATTGCGACCTGCAGGACCAGCCGGAGGAGATCATAAAATTATATGAAAAAACAAAAGAAGGATATGATATTGTTTTTGGCAGAAGATATCTCAGAAAAGATACTTTTTTCAAAAAACTTTTTTCAAAATTATTTTACTTTCTCTTCAGCTATCTGACAAATACAAAACAGGATTTTACTGTTTCAAATTTCGGCATCTTTCATAAAAACGTAATAAAAGCCGTGCTCGATATGGGGGATTATTTCAGGGTTTTCCCAATTTTGATCCAATGGGTGGGTTTTAAAAAAACACTTATTAATATCGAGCATAGCCAAAGGACCACAGGAAGATCAGGCTACACATACAAAAAACTTTTCAAACTTGCTTTTGATATGATCGTATCCTTTTCAGAAAAACCACTAAAACTTGGATTAAAACTCGGAATCCTGGTATCCTGTACCTCTTTTATTATCGGCGTTTATTATCTTATCATGTATTTATCAGGCAGGATTTTAGTCCCGGGTTATGCCAGCCTGATCATTACTATCGCGTTTTCTACCGGGATGATCATGACATTTTTAGGATTACTGGGCACCTATATGGGAAATATATCCATGCAGGTTAAAAACAGGCCTAAATATATCGTAAGCCAAAAGGTTAATTCCGATTAAGATACAAATGAATTCCGGTTGTTTTTCCGATCAAAAGCAGGGCAAA
>DAOOWO010000244.1:0-4216 GCA_035371225.1 Bacteroidales bacterium
ACAATACACCGGAGACAGTAAATTTTGAACGTTATGAAAACTACGCCATTACTGTTGATGGCTTACAACAGCAGGTGGAAGTAATGGTAGCTTCAACAGCCACGGGAAAAAAATTCTGGATTCTTGATAATCCCAAATTCCCGTTGATTATTAAAATGGAACTCGCCTTTACCATTGATCTCCGCACAGTTAATACAGCCAATTAGGATATCATAGCCATTATATCCGGGGCAATCTGGTCAGATACACATTGCCACCCGAAAGAATGATACCGGCCTTTTCAGGAAGAAAAGGCCGGTATTGTTTTTTATAACAACCAGCATTATGCCAGGTACTATCACAATCTTCATACATTCACGGATAATAGCCTGAAAATATCATAAAGATGTTTGATTTAGCAAGCTCAGCAAAATTCCTTTATCACAAAAACTCCTAATTTAAACATAAATCCTCCTTTAGTGTTCAGGCAGACTTCAAATTCTACCACCTCTAATCAAAGAAGGGCTTCCCATTCAAACAATTATCGGTCTTTTTCGCTTCTATAAAGTTTTTTATCCGGACACTAATAATTTTTTACATTTTATTTGTTTTCTGACACAAATTGTCGTACCTTTGTTTAGAATTAGTCTAATTTAATTTAATTTAAAAAAATCATTATGAAACCGAGATTATTTTTAACATTGACACTCATGCTGACAGTTGTAGCTTTATATGCACAGACTGTCAATAAAAATCAGATTCGCATTGGCATGAATGCGCCCGAGTTTATATCGCCATCAACTCAGGGGGAGATCAATTTTCCAGCAGACTACTACAACAAGTGGAAAGTACTTTTCAGTCATCCTGCTGATTTTACTCCGGTTTGTACGTCGGAGATCATTGCACTTGCAGATAAACAGGAAGAGTTTAAATATCTCAATGCAGCATTGATTGTGATATCAACCGATGGATTGAACAGTCATATCGAATGGGTAAAGTCTATAGAAGGGATAAGCCGTCCTGGAAAATCAGGAATAAAAGTCAATTTTCCGTTGGTATCCGATGTTGACCTGACAGTGGTCAGGAAATATAACATGATGCACCAGGATACAAACAACCGGGAAAGTGTACGTTCCGTAGTAATCATTGATCCTGACAATAAGGTAAGGACTTTCTTTGTATATCCTGATAACATTGGCAGGAATATCGATGAGATATTACGTACCCTGAAAGCCTTGCAGATGGCCGACAAAGAAAATGTTCTGACACCAGCAAACTGGCAAATTGGTAAAGATGTTTTAATACATGCACCAAAAACCATGAAAGAATCAGAAAAATTAAAGTTACAGAACAATCCCGATATGTACTCACAAACCTGGTACATGTGGTATAAGAAAAGTAAATAATATTAATTACCAGGGAAGTTCATTCAGGTCAACATTTCCGCCAGAGAGAATGATCCCGGTCCTTTTTTCTTTAAAAAGGCCGGGATTGTTTTTCACTACCGCTAATGTAACCGCCGACGAAGGTTCCACAACAATCTTCATGCGTTCCCAAATAAGTTTCATTGCATCGATAATATTCTGTTCCGACACGGTAAAAACATCATGCAGGTATTGCATAATTATGGGAAAGGTCAATTCGCCCAGAGAGGTTCTGAGTCCATCGGCAATGGTATCGGGATTTACTGAAGGCACAAAACTTTTTGATTCGAAAGACAAGTAAGCATCGTTTGCCTTTTCGGGCTCAGCGGCAATAACTTTTGTTTCCGGAGAGAAAAAACTGGCTGCCAAAAGTGTCCCGCTGAGTAATCCGCCGCCTCCTACCGGACAGATGATATAATCGAGTCCGGGGATTTCTTCTGCCAACTCTTTGGTTGCTGTGGCCTGGCCTGCAATGACCTGATAATTGTCGTAAGGATGAATTTCCACAGCTCCGGTTTTGTCAATAATTTTTTTCAGTGTGGTTTCGCGTGCGTGGAGTGTTGGTTCACAAAAAGTGATTATACCGCCATAGGCTTTTACAGCTTCAATCTTTACTTTTGAGGAATTTTCAGGCATCACCAAATAGGCCTTAATGTTGCGCAGTTTTGCTGCCCTTGCCAGAGCCTGGGCATGGTTGCCCGAAGAGTGTGTTGCCACGCCCCTGTCCAGCGACATATCCGTGAGCGAAAAAACAGCATTGCATGCTCCCCGGGATTTAAACACCCCTGCTTTCTGAAAATTTTCGCATTTAAAATACAAATGTGTATCAAACAAGCTGTTAAGGCTCTGCGAAGTCATTACCGGGGTATGATTGATATAGGGAAGTATGCGATTGGCAGCTTCTTCAATAGTTTTTTTATCGGGAATCATTGTGTGCAAATATAAATTGAAAAAGGCCTGAAACAAAAAGTCACAAGCCCTTTCAAAAAAAATTTTAAACCAAAAAACGGCCGGAATTACACTTTTTGTAATTCCTTGATAATTTGTTTACCAATTTCAATGGCCTTTTCATTATCCGGTATCATATTATGATGGCGTGCCGGAAGAGATTTTTCGAGACCTTTACGGATAAACTCAGGCTGAATAATAGGTTTTATTTTCAGGTATGCGCCAAGTACCATCATGTTGAACACTTTGTTCATTCCGAGTTTTGAGGCTTCTTCGGCAGCATCTACGCGGTAAATGTTGATGTCTTTGCGTTCAGGATGCCTGGTAATTCCATTACCATCGTAAATCAGCACTCCGCCGGGTTTTACGGCCTCTTCGAACTTGTCCATTGATTGCTGGTTCAGAATTATTGCGGTATCAAAAACCGTAAGTATCGGGGAACTTACGCGTTCGTCGCTTACGATAACAGTCACATTGGCTGTACCCCCACGCATTTCGGGACCATAAGAAGGCATCCAGCTAACTTCTTTGTTTTGCATGACACCGGAATAGGCAAGAATTTTACCCATGGATAAAACCCCTTGTCCTCCAAAGCCGGCTATAATAATTTCTTCAGTCATTTTACAATATTTTATATTATTTCAAACTAGTAACTTTTTACCGATTATTCTTCTGCAGGAACTTTAATGTCGCCCAGTGGATAGAAGGGGAACATATTTTCTTCCATCCATTTGTTGGCCTGTACCGGAGTCATTTTCCATCCTGAGTTGCAGTTAGATACCACTTCAATAAATGATAATCCTTTTTTGGCCATCGACAGTTCAAAACCTTTTCTGATGGCTCTTTTTGTTTTGCGCACATTGGCTGGTGTATGAACAGAATGACGTGTAACATAGCAGGTACCCGGGAGAGTTGCCACTAATTCGGTAATTTTCAATGGGTTTCCCATGATTGTCGTATCTCTTCCAAAGGGGCAGGTAGAGGCTTTCATGCCGGGCAGTGTGGTGGGAGCCATTTGTCCGCCGGTCATTCCATAGATACCATTATTGATAAAAATGATTACGAAATTTTCGCCGCGGTTACAGGCGTGAATAGTTTCTGCAGTACCGATAGCTGCCAGGTCGCCGTCGCCCTGATAGGTAAACACATATTTTTCGGGCATCAGTCTTTTTATGGCTGTAGCTAGAGCAGGAGCACGTCCGTGAGCTGCTTCCTGCATGTCGATATTCATGTAGTCGTAAGCAAAAACCGAACACCCTACCGGGGCTACCCCGATAGTTTCGGCCTGTATGCCCATTTCGTCAACCACTTCCATTACCATACGGTGTACCGTGCCATGTCCGCAACCCGGGCAATAGTGCATAACTTTATCGGTAAGCAGGCTGGTTCTTTTGTAAATCAGATTTTCTGGTTTTATGATTTGTTCTCTTGTAATTGTTGCCATGAGATTAACCTCCAATTATTTTAGTTTCTAAAACTGATACCACTTCGTCGGGTGTAGGAATTATTCCTCCCACGCGTCCGTATTGTTCTACCTTCACGCTGCAATTTACTGCCAGCCTGACATCTTCCACCATTTGGCCAAGATTCATTTCCACAGTAAGTATGCCTTTTATTTTGCCGGCAAGTTCGGCTAGAGGTTTTTTAGGGAAAGGCCATAAGGTTATCGGTCGGAGAATACCCACTTTAATACCTTTTTCGCGAGCTATATCCATAGCTTTCTGACAGATACGTGCGCTGGAGCCGTAAGCCACAAAAAGATATTCCGCATCTTCGCAGTTGATCATTTCGTAACGAACTTCTTTTTCTTCAATCTCTTTGTATTTGCGGTCTAATTTCATCACAAAGCGTTCCTGACGGGCAGG
>DAOOWO010000245.1:0-4209 GCA_035371225.1 Bacteroidales bacterium
TCGAGTTTATCGGCGTTAAGAGTTACAAAGCGAAGGGAAAACGCCTGTCGAACAACCAAATACTCACTATTACGCGTATCATCACCGATGAACCTCCTGAAGAACCTCAGGCTGCCAGATCACAGGATGAAATTTCAGAAGCCTTGCCGCCGGATTTCACCGGCGGAGAGGAAGATGATTCAGGTATTGAGCAAAGCAGCGATACTACCACAGGGGTAGAGGACAAAGTTGACAATATACCTCCTGAAATCATTGACAACGCTGAAGATAAAGTTGAAAAAAATCTGGAACAAAAGACAGGCGCTAATCCCGCTGAGAATAAATCCAAAACAGCCAAAACTTTAATTGAAAAGGCAAGCAGGGAGGAAGATACCTTGTCTGAAAAACCCGAAAAGCCTGCTGCTGAAGAAATCCTTCCTGCCAGACAGAAAAAAGGAACAAAAAAACCTAAAGGGAAAAATGATTTTCCGGGTGCCATACAGATAGAATTTGATTTTTAACCTTAATAATTATACTTTTTATGAAGGATAACAAAATACTAAACATTACCACCGACGTAAAATGGATAGGGGTGCTGGACCACGATATACGCACTTTCGACATCGTGATGGAAACCAAATACGGTGCTACTTACAACTCTTATTTCATTAATGCGCAAAAAAAGACTATTGTTGAAGCTACCAAAGAAAAATTCTGGGATGTTTATCTTGAAAAGCTCAAACAAGTGGTCAACCCGGAGGAAATAGAATACATCGTCATGAACCATACAGAGCCCGACCATTCGGGCAATGCCATGAACCTGCTGAAAATTGCACCCCGTGCAAAAATTGTCGGTACGGGCAATGTTATTCGCTATATGACCGACCTGATGAATATGGATTTTCCGCACATCATTGTTAAAGATGGCGATACTCTCGACCTTGGCAATAAAACTTTGCGATTTATCAGTGCTCCAAACCTGCACTGGCCCGATTCAATGTATTCATACCTGGAGGAAGATAAAGTTTTGTTTACCTGCGATTCTTTCGGTTCGCATTACTGCCACGAAGAAATGTACGATGACAAGGTCGGCAATTTTGACGATGCCTTCAGATACTATTTTGACGTCATCCTGAAACCGTTCAGCAAATTTATGCTGAAAGCCATTGAGAAAGTGCGTCAGCTCGAAATTTCGGCTATTTGCACCGGGCACGGACCGCTACTCACAAAAAACTGGAAACGTTATGTTGACTTAACTGAACAATATGCCAAAGAAGCTGTGGCTTTTCCTGAATTTGGCAGGGTGCTGGTAGCCTATGTTTCTGCTTATGGCAAAACAAAAATACTAGCCGAAAGCATCACCCAGGGTCTCTCGCAGGTCGAAGGCATACATGCCGACCTGTGTGATATCGAAAAAATGCCCGCCGGCGACCTGGCCGACAAAATTACCCGTGCAAGCGGCATCATTATTGGCAGTTGTACCATCAACCAAAATACCCTTCCACAGATATACACCCTTTTTGCCCTCATGAGTCCCCTGCGCGACAAAGGCAAACCTGCCGGATGTTTCGGTTCATACGGCTGGAGCGGCGAAGCGCAAAAGATAATTGAAGCTAACCTCTCCACACTAAAGCTAAACCTCGTTACCGACAATATCTTTGTAAAATTTACCCCTTCAGCCGATGATATCGCTCGCTGTGTGGAATATGGAAAAAGCTTCGCAGACAAAGTACTGGATATAAAGTGTGGAGGATAACAACAACGGCCATTCATCAGTAATTTGTGACCTGTTTTTCAAAGTAATTAAAACTATAATAAAATCCATTCGAATCATCCTACTTTCCACTTTCTACTTTCAACTTGTAACTTTCAACTTGTAACTTTCAACTTTTAACTTAAAAAATATGAATCAGGAAATCTTAAAATTAAAACCCAAATCTGTATGGGGCTATTTCGATGAAATAATGCAGATACCGAGGCCTTCGGGAAAAGAACAAAAAATAACTGCGTACCTGAAAGCATTCGGACAGAAACATAAACTGGAAACCCTTGTCGATGAAGTGGGCAATGTGCTTATCCGCAAACCGGCTACCAAGGGCCGAGAGAAACTCCCCTGGGTAGTGTTGCAAAGCCATGTGGATATGGTTTGTGAGAAAAACAGCAACATCACTCATGATTTCGAAAAAGATCCCATCAAGGCGGTTGTTGAAAAAGGCTGGCTGATAGCCAAAGAAACCACCCTGGGCGCCGATAATGGTATAGGTGTTGCCATGCAGATGGCCATATTGGCCGATAGTTCTATTGAGCATGGCCCCATTGAATGCCTGTTTACGGTTGATGAAGAAACCGGCCTTAAAGGAGCTTTCTCTTTGAAATCTGATTTCTTGAAAAGCCGTATGCTCATCAACCTGGATTCGGAAGAAGAAGGTGAATTTACTATCGGTTGTGCCGGTGGCGGCGATACAGTGGCGCGATTCCTATACAAAAAAGAACCCGTACCTGCGGCACATGAGGCCTTTCTTATCAATATTGGCGATTTGCAGGGAGGCCATTCCGGCGAAGACATCAACAAAAACAGAGGAAATGCCGTTAAATTGCTAAACCGCATTCTGTGGAATCTTTCAAAAAAATTCGATGCAAGAATATCGTACATCAAAGCTGGAAACCTGCGAAATGCCATAGCCCGCGAAGGGAAATGCATTTTTGTAATTCCCAAAAAAAACACTACAGCTTTTGCTGCATATTTCAATGATCTCGTAAAAGATATTAAAGACGAATACCAAACTAATGAACCCCAACTGAGCATTACCTGCATGGCAGCCAAAAAACCTGCTCAGGTGCTGGATATAAAAACCCAGCAGACATTGCTCAATTGCCTTTATGCATGCCCGCATGGAGTTATCACCATGTCGCCGGATATCCAGGGCCTGGTACAAACCTCTACCAACCTGGCTTCTGTAAAAATGAAAGGTGACAAAAAGGATGAAGCCGACGATAAGGAAATACCTTTATTGAAAGACAATGAGATTAAGATAGCTACCAGCCAGCGCAGCTCCATTGAATCGGCCAAACAGGATATGGTTGACATGGTGGATTGTGCATTCCAGCACAAAGGCGTGAAAATCTCCCATGCTTATGGTTATCCTGGCTGGAAGCCCAATCTGAACTCTAAAATGCTTGAGGTGTCCAAAAAATCTTATAAGAAACTATATGGCTCCGATCCTCTGGTAAAGGCTATACATGCCGGCCTTGAATGCGGCCTTATCGGTGAAAAATATCCCGGTATGGATATGATTTCATTCGGCCCGACTTTGATGGGTGTGCATGCTCCCGGCGAAAAGATTGAGATAGATACCGTGCAGAAATGCTGGGATTTGCTGGTGGATGTTTTGAAGTCGATATGACAAGTATTCGATCAATAAATGGAAAAGCCCGGTAACGGGCTTTTTTTGTGGCATTCATCCGATAACTCCAAGTCATCGGATGAGTTTTTTTTCATAAAAAACAAAATACATAAAAAAGATATGAGAATTTAATAAAATGTATAAATTTGAAGTCTAATAAAACAACCACCTGAATTTAATTTTATGAAAAAGAAAATCCTATTCCATATTTGCATAGCATTTTTTGCAATAATTATATTCAATATAAATGCTGAAGCACAGGTGACAGAATATTACTATAGGGATACGGAACAGAAAGAAGGGAGCACCATGAGTGTACATCTTCAATATGATAATACGATGATAATTGGAGCAGTGACTATGGAAACGTATAGGAAACTCCCTGTTGTCATGCGGATTGATACATTGGGAAATGTTTTGTGGAATACAGGGCTCACGGATACTACGGTATATTCTTTTGATAGATGTCGCGTTGACAAATTGACATTTTCCGGAGGATTTCTGTTTGCATCGGTCTATCTTGAAAACTATTATTCCAACTCGCAAATGGAATTCTGGAAAATAGATCCTACCTCAGGAAATATTATTTGGAAAAAAAAGTACGAGGTAAAATTTAATCCGGGTAATAAAATGCTTGCGCTGTTGGATTATGACAGTACAAATTTTCTTACTGGTTATAAAACTAATTCGGCCAGCGACAACTACCTGGTATTTGTAAACAAACTGAGTGGCGACACATTGAATAATAATAAAATTGAGAGCAGTGGTGCGGAATTTATTGATATTTCTATTGATTCTCATAAGGATATTTATTACCTTTTAAATG
>DAOOWO010000246.1:0-4191 GCA_035371225.1 Bacteroidales bacterium
TTATTGTATATTTGTGCCCTGATTTTAAAATATCTTAATCATGAAAAAAATATGTTTTGTAGCGCTTATAAGCGTTGTTTCATTTATGGCAACCGCCCAGGATGTAGTTTTGAAAAACAACGGCAAAGAAATCAAAGTAAATGTCATTGAGGCAAACGATGAACTCATAAAATTTCATGTATTCAACGAAAACGACAAGTTGCCCTGCAACATTAAACAACAACTGAAACAAGCCCGGAAACAAAACCAGCCCACCGACAACATGGTATTTAGCGTACCAAAAAAAGAGGTATTTATGATTCAATACGAAAATGGCAAAAACGATATATACAAAGACAAAGTCGGCGACCGTACGGTGAAAAATATTTTAAATTTCATCGACGTAAATGACAATGCCGAAGCCTATAAAATGTACCGCAGCGGTTACAAACGCTATTCTTTGAGCCGTGGGTTGGTAGGAGCCGGTGGCGGCCTGTTGGTCTTCGGATCCATTGCCTTGCTGGTTAGCGCTACCGATGGAAAAAAAGACAATACCAACATGGGCGCCAGCGGAATATATATGGGGGCGGGATGTGCTTTTCTGGCTGCAGGACTGCCTTTGTATTTCTCTGCTAAGAAAAAAATGAACAAGGCATTTGACATGTATGTACAATCCCTGAAAACAGCTCAAGCCGTTTACCATATGGATTTTGGCCTGACACAAAATGGCATTGGGCTGCAAATGAAGTTTTAATCATATCGCCACATTACTATTTTATCAGGATTGTTGAACAGGCCATAGAAAAGACAAGCCTTTTCCAACAATTTAAGTATGCACAAGCAAGTTTATTAACTATCATTTTGACACTGAAAAAATTATAAAAATGACTATTTTAAGCTTTTTAAGCAGCGATGCACCGGTTTTCACCTGGGTGATCCTTCCATTATTAATTTTCTGTGCCCGTATTTTCGACCAGAGCGTTGGCACCCTCCGCATGATATTTGTTGCCAAAGGATTTAAAAAATGGGCGCCGGTATTTGCTTTTTTCGAAGCACTGATATGGTTGCTGGCCATTGGAGAAATTATGAAACACCTGGACAACCCGTTGTGCTATATTGCCTATGCGGGAGGCTATGCCATGGGCAACTATGTAGGCATGCTGCTGGATGAAAAAATGTCCATAGGTAATGTCATCATCAGGGTGATGCTCAAGAGCGAAGCCGCCGATCTGATTATCAGACTGAGAGAACTAAATTACGGCATTAACGTTATGCATGCCGAAGGCGCAACCGGAAAAGTTAAAGTGCTCCTTTCCATCATAAAGCGCAAAGACCTAGTAGAATTTATTAACGTGCTGAACCAATACAACCCGCAGACATTTTATACCATTGAAGAAGTACGTTCTGTAAATGAAGGCGTTTTCAGAACCTCATCAAAAAAGCACATTTTCAGGTCACTCCAGATGATAAAAAAACACAAATAAGTGTTTGCCCCCACCCCGGTATTTATTAGAGACACGGTGTTAATCAGTAAAACCAATCATCACATCAGTCCTTCGTCAGCAAAACTAAAATAGGTATTATCCCCTATTATGATATGATCTAATACGCTGATATCCATTAGGGTTCCGGCATCTTTCAACTTCCTGGTAAGTTTGATATCTGCCTCGCTGGGTTTTATATTTCCCGATGGATGATTGTGGCAAAGTATCATCGAGGAGGCATTGTTTTCGAGGGCTGCTTTAAAAATTTTCTTTGGATCAGCCACCGTACCCGCGATGCCTCCCTGGCTGATGATGTTCTTTTTTAATATCTTATTTGCCCTGTTGAGAAATAACACCCAAAACTCTTCATATTGATTATCGGCAAGGTTGTTCTGAAAATATTCAAAAACATCCCGGCTGCCCGAAATTTTTTCCTTGACGGCCACCTCCGACACACGGCAGCGCTTGCCCAGCTCCAGGGCTGCAATAATGCTCAATGCCTTGGCTTCGCCCACACCGCTGTAACCCAGCAAATCATTAAGGCTAAGTTTTGATAATTCCAGCAGGTTGTCCGAAACATCCGACAGGATTCTTTTCGACAAATCAACGGCAGTTTCTTTTTGGGAACCCGACCGCATCAATATTGCCAGCAACTCAGCATCACTAAGTACTGATTTTCCTTTGGAAATGAGTTTTTCACGCGGACGATCGTCCTCAGCCCACTGTTTGATATTTCTCAATTCAGACATTTCGTATATTTTTTTATGTAAAATTATAAAATTTTATTTAAAAAAAAACCCTTGCTTTTGACAAGGGTTAAAAAAAATATTAAAAAAAAAATTTATTTCAGGGAACTGCAAAATTTTGCCATACCTGATTTAAGGTTAGCGGCTTTGTTCTTATGCAGTATATCCTTAGTAACAAGCTTATCAATCATGGAAACCATTTTAGGCATTTCAGCAACTGCTTTATCTTTTTCTTTCAGTGCTCTGAATTGTTTTAATGCATTACGCATGGTAATAGCATAATAACGGTTGTGCAATCTTTTGGTGCTTGTTTGCCTGATTCTCTTTTTTGATGAAATATGATTAGCCATTTTATAAAAATTTTGTTAGCAGCCCGTAGGGGACTCGAACCCCTGATTTCCAGGATGAAAACCTGGCGTCCTAACCGACTAGACGAACGGGCCTAATGTTTTCTCTCAATTTTTGAGGGTGCAAAGATACGATTATTTTTTATTTCAAAAAAAATTTTTACAATAATTTGTTTTTTTTCTTTGCTAAAGCTGTTCTTCCGGGTCGGCCTGAAAACGAAAACCCAGTCGTTTACCAGTAGTTATATTAATACTTGATGAATATTCCTTAATCTGGCTCACGGTAATTTCTTTCTGCATATCATACGGCTGTAACAAAAGATCAAATTCCAGACAGTACAGCACCGCTGTTTCAAGTATTTGCCTTAGTATTGGATAATCTATGGATTCCTGCACAAAAGAATTGCTTAAAAACTCATTTTGTCTTTTTCCTTCAACCACAAAATGAAATTCTTTGTTCACAAAAATACGGGCTACCAGGTATCCTATATCATTTTCGCGGTTATATCGCATTGAATCTGCCAGAAAATTGTACACATAAATTATTCCGCAATACGCCCTGCCCGGATCTTCCTTCAGATAGGAGCTGCGCATAATACTATGTTCGCGCGGAAACTCAAAAACATTGGTATGCATGGTAAAAAACAAGGTATCACCGGCAAAGGTAAGTTCGGCTTCAAAATCGCCCTTTACTTTATATTCTACAGGTATCCCGGAAAGCTTGTCCTTTTTTAGATTTTTTTGTGTTTCAGCCGCAAAATCCTTTACCACCGATTTTAACTCATTAAAAACATGAAGTGTATTTTGATAGACCTTTTGTTTTAATTGCGACCTGGTTACAAAACGATCCATAATTTGTTTCATTTTGTCATTTTTTTTTGCCATAACGACCTCTTTTATTTTACAAATGTATTAATTTCCTGAAAACTGTCAGAAGCGGGTTAATTCGCCGAACAATTTCATGGCGAAAAGATCTGTCATGGAAGAAATATAATGCAGTATCGCCATTTTATAATCTTTTTCACTATTGATATCATATACCAATTGATTGCCAAACTTGGTGGTTTTGCGCTCTACGAGGTCTATGTCCGAATATTTCATCAGCCAGTACTTAAAAGCCCCTATCAGCGAAGGATATATCTTCTCCTGCTGGTCGAGGGTACTTATCAGTATATTTTTGGGGCCGTATAATGCAGCCAGAGCTGAATAAATAGAATTAATCACCAGCGAAGCCAGACGTCCGTAATATTCCAGACGTTTGTGCCGGTAGATGTGTTTATAGTTAAAATTTTTTACCGAATTGATCATGTTAAGGTATTTCTCTGAGAATAAAATCCCTTTTTCGGGGGTACTCATCTTGCAGAGATTGATCACAAAATCATTCATCAGGATGGTGTTGTTAATCTGCCAGACCTTCACTTTTTTTATTCCGGCCACTATCTCCGAAAGTTCGGCGATCTGTCCTTTATCAAGGATTTTAAGAGTAAGAGCATCTTCAATATCGCGCCCGAGGTACGAAATTTTATCGGCAATTTTTACCACGCATCCCTCCCATGTATAAGGGGCGTATTGATTGGGCCTTTCGATATCCTCCAGCCGAATCAGCTCCTGCCGCGGAAAGATAGCGTTTTCGTT
>DAOOWO010000247.1:0-4177 GCA_035371225.1 Bacteroidales bacterium
AAGCACGGATAATGGCTACCATGACAGATGATTACAAACAGGTAACAAAAATACAAATGGAGCAATGGGTACAAGATTTTGATTCATGGGATATTTGCGACCAATGCTGCAGTAATTTATTTGATAAAACAGCTTTTGCCATTCAAAAATCAATAGAATGGACCACCCGGCCGGAAGAGTTCGTCAAAAGGGCTGGCTTTACTTTGATGGCCTGCCTGGCGGTTCATGCAAAAAAGATGGATAACCGGCAATTTCTTGAATTCCTGCCGCTGATTGTCAGGGAATCCACCGATGACCGAAACTTTGTCCGCAAAGCCGTCAACTGGGCACTACGCCAGATAGGAAAAAGAAATATCCAGCTCCGGGAGGAGGCTCTGGCCGTGGCTCAAAAACTGATGCTTTCGGAAAACAAAGCCGCCCGCTGGATAGGGACAGACGCCAGTAAAGAGCTGCTAAATGAAAAAATCATCAATAGGATAAAATCAAAAGAAAAATAAATTTTATGGATACCATCGATACTATTTTCAGCCACCGTACCATACGCAAATACAAAAATCAAAACATCTCCGAAGAGCTGTTAACCCTGATTTTGCAAGCCGGCACACGCGCGTCCACCACAGGTAACATGCAAGTATACAGCATCATCGTCACCCGCGACGAAGAGAAAAAAAAGCAACTTTGCGAGTATCATTTTAACCAGAAAATGGTGTTGCAGGCACCTGTACTGCTAACATTCTGTGCCGATTTTCACCGTTTCAACCAATGGTGCCGCCAGCGAAACGCCGAACCGGGTTACGACAATTTTCTCTCATTTTTTACGGGCGCCATTGATGCCCTGCTTGCCGCACAAAATGTTGCACTGGCTGCCGAAGCAAGAGGTTTGGGCATTTGCTATCTGGGAACTACTACCTACAATGCCGATAAACTTATTGAGTTTTTTAATTGTCCCGAAGGCGTAGTCCCGGTAACCACCCTTGTCATCGGATATCCCGACGAAGAACCAGGCCTTACCGACCGTCTGCCGCTCGATGCTGTCATCCATAGGGAACAATACGAAAAATACACCCCCGGAAAAATTGACCTCCTGTATAAAGAAAAAGAAGAACTACCGCTGACAAAGAACCTCATCATTGAAAATCAGCTCGAAAACCTGGCACAGATATTTACCCAAAAACGCTATTCAAAAAAAGATAATATCCTTTTCACAAAAAGCTTTTTAGCAGTACTACACAAACAGGGATTTATGAATAATGAATAAATACATCTCCTGCTATTCGCAACAATACTTCGCACACACAGGGATTTACTGAATTTATTAGGATTCTCTCATGAACCAAAAGATGAAAAAATAACAATTGAATTGAGGAAGCGGATAAACTAAAAACCTATCTTTATCAAGATATTTCAAACTTTTTGATTATATTTGTTTTCAAATTGCATTGTGCATGCGAAAGTTTTCTCTCTTAACAATTTTTGTGCTGATAAGTTGGGCGGCGATATCCCATCCAAAGGATTCCATTAGTTCGGGAGACTTGAGGTTTGTTGAAAACAAAGGGCAATGGGATCCGCAGATAAAATACAAAGCAGACCTGGATGGAGGATACCTCCAATGTTTACATAACAAAATTCAGTTTGTATTTCGTGATCAGGCAAAACTCGACAGGCTGCTCAGTTACAAATTAAAAGCAAAAAATAAACAACTGGTTGTGACCCCTGATGAATTTATCATCAATTACCACGCCTACGCTGCTAGTTTTATCAATGCGAACCTGGCTTCCGAAATCCTCCCGGCAGGTTGTGGCAGCGATTATTCAAATTACTACCTGGGCAACGACAAATCAAAATGGGCATCCCGCGTTTTAAACTATAAAATGCTGGTTTATAAAAACTTATATGACAATATCGATATGGAACTTTTTGAAGAAAAGCTCCTTTTAAAATATCAGTTCACGGTGCACGAGGGCGCCAATCCCAACAAAATCATTATTGAATACGATGGAGCCACCGACATTTCATTGCAGCAGCGCAATTTGATTATTAAAACCACCGTCAACCAGGTTACCGAACTTGCCCCTGTAGCTTTTCAGATTATTGACGGGAAAAAAATAGATGTGCCCTGTAAATTTGCTTTACACAGAAACCGTGTCAGTTTTAAGTTTCCCGAAGGATACAATAAAAATTACGACCTGATTATCGACCCTGTCCTTATTTTTTCCACCTATACAGGTTCTCTGGCTGACAACTGGGGTTTTACCGCTACCTACGACGAATTTGGCAATACTTACTCGGGCGGAATATGTTTTAATGATGTAACCAATGGCTATCCTGTTTCACCAGGCGCTTTCCAGGTTAACTTTGCAGGGGGCGAAGGCACTTACAACGGCGGCTGCGACATTGCCATAATAAAATACGATGCCACGGGCCACAACAGGTTATTTGCCACCTACCTCGGCGGTGACAGAAACGACCTACCACACAGCCTGATAGTGGACGTAAATAACAACCTTATGGTGTTTGGCACAACCGGCTCAGCCAACTTTCCCATTGCCGGCAATGCTTTTGATCCCACTTTCAACGGAGGCACAAACATCACATACGATTATGTGCTGACTTTCAATCTTGGAGTAGATATATATGTGGCCAAGCTAAAAGCCGACGGCACACAACTATATGCCTCTACATTCCTTGGGGGAACCCAAAATGACGGCAACAATTTTTTTGCACCCCTCTCCCATAATTATGCTGACGGTGCACGCGGAGAGATCAATATAGATGAAAACAACAACATTTATATAGCTTCCTCTACCGCCTCCACCGACTTCCCTGTATCTTCCAATGCATTTCAGCCTGCTTATGGCGGAGGAGCACTTGACGGTTGCATTGCCGTGCTCGACAACAATCTTCACAACCTCATCTGGGCATCCTATTTAGGTGGATCGGGTCTCGATGCCACATACAGTGTCGTTATCGACGACTCCCTGAACATTTTTGTCTGCGGAGGCACCACTAGTACCGATTTTCCCACCACGGCCGGAGCATACCAAACAACATACAACGGTGGCGATGCCGACGGTTTTATCACCAGAATCACCCCTAATGGCAATGCCGTTGCCGCTTCCACTTATTATGGTTCTCCCTATTATGACCAGACTTATCTTATGGATCGCAGCAAACAGGGATTTGTTTTTGTTTACGGACAAACTGCTGATCCCGGCACTTCATATATACAAAATGCACTTTGGAACCACCCTGGAGGAGGACAGTTTATCACAAAATTTTATCCCGACCTCTCCAGCCGTTACTGGTCTACAGCTTTCGGAACCGGAAACGGCGGCCCCGACATCTCCCCCACGGCTTTTCTGGTGGACCTATGCTCAAAGATTTATTTATCAGGATGGGGAGGCTCCCTGAACAGCACCGGAGGCACCAGCGGACTACCCATTTCCAGCAACGCATTTCAGTCCACCACTGATAACAACGACTTTTACCTGCTGGTAATCAAGGACGATGCATCGGCCATGGAATACGGAACCTACTTCGGCGGACCCAACAGTTCAGAACATGTGGACGGCGGCACCTCACGCTTCGACAGAAAAGGAAAGATATACCAGTCGGTGTGTGCCGGATGTGGCGGATGGGATGATTTTCCAACCACAGCAGGCGCTTATTCCAATTACAATAACAGCACCAATTGTAACAACGGTACGTTTAAATTCGATTTTATGCTGCCGGTTACTATTGCAGACTTTCATTTGCCCCCGGTAATTTGTCTGCCTGATTCAGTACACTTTATTAACAACTCTTATACCGGAGGACCAGGAATGAGTTTTCTTTGGAATTTCGGCGACGGCCAGACCTCCACCACCGAAAACCCCGTTCATTTTTATTCAAGTCTGGGCATCTATTACGTAACCCTGGTTGTTACAGATACAGGAACATGCAATTTTGCCGACACTATTTCAAAACCAGTACTTGTTTTATCAAACTCAAGCGATACCATTCCGACAAAATATATATGTCCCGGCGATTTCACACAAATAGGGATTTTGACCCCCGGTGACTCTTCACTTACATTCAATTGGATTCCATCATTAAACCTCAGCGATCCCCATATCTGCAATCCCATTGCCCATCCGTCTACCACAACCACATATACCCTCCTGGTTTCCAATGGTAT
>DAOOWO010000248.1:0-1282 GCA_035371225.1 Bacteroidales bacterium
TTATAGTCTATTTCTTATTAATAAAACAATATTTTATCAAATAAGGTAATATTGCATCAAATGCTTAGAAATATCAGATAAATATGAAATTATTAAGGTCCAAAAAGCATAATCTATAGATTATTTCGTAATTTTGTTGTAAATTCCTTAAATATGAAGAAATTCCTGATATCAATACTTGTTTTATTCTTTACGACCTTGACCACTTTTACTTACACACAGCCCTGGATGCAAGCACCTTATCTTGATAAAAATAAAAGCGATCTGCCCCATACCAACTATCAGGAAGTAACTTTTTATGATATACAAAAAGCTTTTTACAGCTATTGGGATGACAAGCCTTATGAACGCAGTAAAGGCTACAAACCTTTCAAACGATGGGAATATAATATGGAACCCAAATGCTACCCTGATGGAAAAATTCCGGATCCCGGGAAATATTATGGCGAGTATAAAAAGTTCATAGCCGGTATCCCTGCCGAAAACAGGTCGAAATCGGGTGCCATGTGGACTCCCCTGGGATTAGATTCGTGGGTCAACGGCAACAGTGGCTACAATCCGGGCAACGGGCGTTTGAATGCTGCAACTGTTGATATGAGCAACCGCGAAAACATATACGTGGCTGCCCCTTCGGGCGGTATCTGGATCACCAAAGACGGCGGCATGTCGTGGAACACCACCTTCGATACCATGCCGGTGCTGGGCACTTCAACCGTTGCTATACATCCCGTTAATCCCAACATCATATACATCGGCACTGGCGACCGCGATGCTATGGATACCCAGGGAACCGGAATCTATAAATCGCTGGATGGCGGCTCCACCTGGGACCCCTGTGGGCTCAATTTTAATCCGGCCTACCGGAACATCAACAAAATACTTATCAACCCGCAAAACCCTGATAAAATGCTTGCCGCATGCAGTGATGGGATTTACCGTTCAAAAAACGGTGGCAGCTCATGGCAAAAAATTTATTCCGGCGGAGAAGTTAAGAACCTGAAATACAAACCCAACGATACCAATGTTATCTATGGAAGCGGAAATTACTTCGTGCGTTCGGTTAACGGAGGAAATTCATTTTTCAAAAACACAACAACCCTTCCTTATGATACGGTGAGGATAGAAATTGATGTAACTGCTGCAAATCCCGAATTTGTATACGCCGTAGTTTCTAACAACAACAGTTCCTTCGAAGGAGTGTACCGTAGCACCGACGGCGGACAGACCTTTGTTTCACGTTGCCATACTCCCAATATTTTAGGGTATTCCGAAGATGGCAGCG
>DAOOWO010000248.1:1292-4173 GCA_035371225.1 Bacteroidales bacterium
GCCGGACAGGCATGGTACGACCTGGCCATAGCCGTTTCGCCCAACAATGCCAACGAGGTTTATGTGGGGGGTATCAATGTGTGGAAATCATTGGACGGAGGAGCCAATTTCGAGGTAAATACCATGTGGTACACCGGCAGTCCTTATACATATATCCATTGTGATATCCATTCATTGAACTTTTATGGCGACACCCTGTATTGCTGTAGTGATGGCGGAATATTTTATACGGCCGACCACGGCGCCTCCTGGGTGGATATCAGCGAAGGCATTGGTATTTCACAATTCTATGGCATGGGTAGTTGCGAGGCATGGCCATATATCATCGCTGCCGGAGCACAGGATGTAGGGTCGAATGTACTAAGAAACGGCCAATGGACGCACGTTTTCGGAGCCGATGGCATGGAGGCTATCGTCAATAATTTTAATCCCCAGAACATTTATGTGTCATACCAAAGCGGCGGTTTGCTAAGATCTTATGACGGCGGCGAAAACTTCGACGACGCACGGCCAAATGATAGTATAAGCGGCAACTGGGTTACACCTTATGTGATGCACCCCTCCGATGGCAACCTGCTTTTTGCAGGCTTCGAGGATGTATATAAAACTACCGATGGGGCTCTTTCCTGGACCCAAATTTCATACAACCTGACCAACGGTTTTAATATCGACAAACTGGCCGTAGCCGCTTCAAACAGCAATTATATCTATGCCTCCGAAAGCGAATTTCTTTTTGTTACCACCGACGGTGGCGCCCACTGGATAACTACCACACCGGCTCCCAACCTCTACATTTCAGGTATATCGGTCGATCCCGAAAACCCACAAAGAATTTGGCTCTCACTCACTTCCTATTACGAAGATAAGGTGCTGTTTTCTTCTGATGCAGGCAATACCTTTACCGACATTACAGCCAATCTGACCCAAATGGGCTTTAACTGCATTGCCTACCAGAAAAACGCCAACGATGCCTTGTATTTAGGCACAGAAATAGGTGTCTTTTACACCGATTCTACCATGACAGGATGGATACCTTATAATTATGACCTACCCAACGTAAAAATTTCGGAACTTGAACTAAACTACACTACCGGACTGATTCGCGCAGCCACCTATGGCAGAGGAATCTGGGAAGGGCCATTGCAAAGTTGTGTCGGCATCAGCGAAAATCAAAATAAAATTAACTTCAGCGTATTTCCCAATCCCGCCAAGGATTTACTCAATATTCAATTAGATGAAACAGCAAACAGCCTTACAGAAATAAAGCTTTTCAATGTGGTTGGAACGCTGACCAGAAAAGCCGAAATTATTAGTGGAAGACAGCAGGTAAGTTTTGATATTTCAAATCTGGCTCCGGGAACCTACTTCCTGAAAATTTCAGGAAATAATAGTAACGCTACAAAAAAAGTAATGATTGTCCATTGACCTACTTTCTGATAAAATGAGGCATTTCGAAGGGAATTTCCATCGAAAATTCTATATATCCCTTAAATATTCCTTCCTCAAACCTCGGCACCTGGTAAATCATCTTTTTAATTCCATTTTTCTCAATGGTATAACTGTTTGATTCGTGTGTAATCAACATTTTGCCCAGCTTGCTTCTGGCCGGTTCGGGATGACAGTCCAGCAAATCCTTCCCTACCAGAGCCTTACCGCCGTATTTTTGAAAAGTAAGAGCAGCCTTTTCATTCATATACACAATTATCCCGTCTTCGTTACACACTGTAACGGCAACATTGATGCTTTTAAAATAGTCTGCAATCATTTTATTTCACTTTTTAGAATTTGCAATCTTCTTATTACTTTTTCCCTGAATTATAATACTTACAAATAGTGCTTATTCCGCATTTTTCACAGAGAGGCTTCCTGGCCTGACATATATATCGTCCATGCAATATTAGCCAGTGATGAGCAATAGCAATATGCTTCTCAGGAATATTGCCTACCAGTTGTTTTTCTGTTTCCAGCGGAGTCTTACTGTTGGTTGTAAGGCCGATACGTGCAGCCACCCTAAAAACATGCGTGTCAACAGCCATAGCCGGTTTTCTAAATACTACAGAAGCAATCACATTGGCAGTTTTGCGGCCCACACCCGGCAATTTTTGCAAATTATCAATATCTTCAGGCACTATACCGCCAAATTCACCAATCAGGGTTTTTGCCATTCCTAACAGGTTTTTCGCCTTATTGTTTGGATAAGAACAACTTTTTATCAGCTCGAAAATTTCTGATTCAGTTGCTGCCGATAAAGTTACCGCATCCGGAAATCGTTCAAAAAAAGCCGGAGTAATGATATTTACGCGCTTATCAGTGCACTGGGCAGATAGTATCACGGCAACAAGCAACTGGTAAGGATCAGAATAAACAAGCTCGGTATCTGCCTGTGGCTGATGTTTTGAGAAATAATCAATAAAAAATTCGTAACGTTGTTTTTTTGAAATCATAAACTTCATTAAAAAAACAAAGATAAAAAAAGCCCCTGATTTTTCAGGAGCTTTTCTGTTTAGTTGCGGATCATCGCCTTCAGGTCGGGCTCCGATACATTTAATATCGTTAGCGCTTCCGAGTAGGCAATTACTTTACTTATCAGAAAATCAGGCGGATCCACCATGCTGTTTTCTATCTCTAGTTTGATGTCGTTTAAAAGTTTGAAATCTTCATGTAGGTCTGCATCAGTATTCAGTAAATTTTCAATTACATTATTGGACATCTCGCAGCTTTCTCCGTAACAGTAAAGTAAAATTTCATCAAGAGTCAAAGTTTTATTCATAGGCTATTTTGGTTTATTATTACTTTTTACTATCAAAATAACGCCTGCCTGGTATTCAATATTGTATGTACGAAAAAATTAATTTTTTCGTTTAATTTACCAATAAAAAAA
>DAOOWO010000249.1:0-4154 GCA_035371225.1 Bacteroidales bacterium
GAGATAATAAATACTTCAATACATGAAGGTTTTATCGATGAAGACCTGAAAATTTGCTGTTACACGGATCATCAGATTTTTGACCGCTACCACCGTTTCCGCCTGAAAGATAATTATAGTGCCAGGGAGGCCGTCACATTAAAAGAGATTTATAACCTGAGCCCCGGAGATTATATAACCCACATCGATCATGGTGTGGGACGTTATGCAGGATTGGAAAAGATCGAAGTGAACGGCAAACAGCAGGAAGCTATCAAACTGGTTTATGACAATCAGGACCTTTTGTATGTGAGCATACATTCCCTGCACAGGATATCAAAATTTGTCAGCAAGGATGGTACGCCGCCAACCCTGAACCGCTTGGGCTCCAATGCCTGGAACAAGCTCAAGGCAAAAACCAAAGACCGCGTTAAAGATATTGCCAAGGATCTGATAAAACTTTATGCTCAACGCCGCGCCTCCAGTGGACATGCATATCCGCCCGATAATTTTATGCAACATGAACTGGAAGCGTCGTTCATTTATCAGGATACACCGGATCAGATAAAATCCACTGTTGATGTCAAAAAAGATATGGAGGCGGATTTTCCGATGGATCGGTTGATATGCGGCGATGTTGGTTTTGGCAAGACAGAAGTGGCTATTCGTGCTGCTTTCAAAGCCGTGTGCGACAGCAAGCAGGTGGCTGTTCTGGTTCCAACTACCATCCTGGCTTTGCAGCATTATAAGACCTTCTCGGACCGCCTGGCGGAGTTTCCATGCAAAGTTGAGTATATCAACCGTTTTCGTTCTGCCAAAAAACAAAAAGAAATTCTGAAAGAACTCGAAGAGGGTCGTCTTGATATTTTAATTGGAACGCACCGTCTCATCAGCAAAGATGTAAAATATAAAAACCTGGGCTTGCTGGTAATTGATGAGGAACAAAAATTTGGCGTGGCAACCAAAGAAAGACTCCGGCAGCTAAAAGTCAATATCGATACACTGACACTCACGGCTACGCCCATCCCGCGCACCCTGCAATTTTCGCTCATGGGTGCCCGCGACCTGTCGATCATTTCCACGCCACCACCCAACCGCTATCCGATACATACCGAACTGCATGTGTTTAACGAATCCAGCATCAGGGATGCCATAATGTATGAGGTATCGCGGGGCGGACAAGTATTTTTTGTTCACAACCGTATTCATAATATTAACGATATTGCAGAGCTTATCCAGCGCCTGTGCCCCGGTATACGTACTGTTATCGGCCACGGACAAATGGACGGCAGCGTGCTTGAACAAACCATGCTCGACTTTATCGACGGGCAGTTTGATGTGCTGGTGTCAACAACAATCATCGAATCAGGCCTTGATATCCCCAATGTTAACACCATCATTATCAATGAAGCACAAAATTATGGCCTGAGCGACCTGCACCAGCTCCGGGGCAGGGTGGGACGTGCCAACAAAAAAGCTTTTTGTTATCTGCTGGCACCTCCCTTATCGGTACTTACCGATGATGCCCGCAAGCGCCTGAAAACCATTGAAGAGTTTTCTGAACTCGGCAGCGGCTTCAATATTGCCATGCGCGACCTCGACATCCGCGGTGCGGGTAACATACTCGGCGCTGAACAAAGTGGGTTTATATCGGAAATAGGCTTTGAGATGTATCAGAAAATTCTCGACGAAGCCTTGTTTGAGCTGAAACAAAAAGATTTCAAAGAATTGTACCAGGATGATCAAGGCCTAAAACATGAGTATGTGAAAGATTGCCAGATTGAGACCGACCTGGAAGTGCTGATTCCTGATACGTATGTCTCCAGTATCTCGGAACGCCTGGCACTGTATAAAGAACTCGACAGCGTGGGCGATGAGGAAAACCTGCTGTCGTTTCAGAACAGGCTGATTGACCGTTTCGGGCCGGTGCCGGCGCAGGTGCAGGAACTGATGAACACGGTACGCCTGAGGTGGATGGCTGTACAACTGGGTATTGAACGTATCGTACTGAAAAATGCTGCCTTGAAGGCTTATTTTATCAGCAACCCTGAATCGGATTATTTTCAGTCACCGGTGTTTGCCGGAATTTTGAATTTTTTAAAGGAGCATCCACACTTCTGTACCCTGAAAGAGACCAACAACAAGTTGATGATCGTAATCTCTAATATCACGCGTGTGGCAGATGCATTAAGCAGGATGGCGAAGATCGTACAGGAGTGATTTAATAAAAAAATACTAAAGATTTTCTGCAACCATATTGCCATAGTATCCTTAGCGATACAAGATAATCAAAGCCTTATTACCTTAGTGACTCAAAGCAACAAACGATTAAAAACCTTATTACCTTATTTAATTTATCTCATGACTATCACCTGCACCGAACGTGCTAAAAGCGAAACAAAACCGCGAATAATACATATGGTCTGCTGAAAAAGTCATAGGTGCGCCAGATTTGAGGCGACAAGACGAAGATGTATAAACACACTCCGTGTAAAACATTCATGTAACGCAAAACATAAAATTAGTACAACCAAATTAAAGAAAATGTATTTGTTTGTTTCACATAATATTGAGAGGCACGGTTATTCAATAAATTTCGATAAAAAACCTGCAATTAAATGCTTAAATGACAGCATACTATATTAATAATGTGTGTGTTGTGCGTTTTTCAGCAGGCCTTAAATCGATTCAATGTCTGAACTTGGCACCAGCCGCTTTGTGAAATACATAGCTTCTACTGTATCCGTAGATTGTGGGTGTTTTGTGGTTTATAAAAAAGATTTGCCTTAAGGTGTTTTGTTCTGATAATTAAAATTCAATTTCAACTAACAAGTTTTGTATTTTCGCTTCTTGATTTTCAGTAATTATCAAAATTAATTTCAGATTTTTTTTGTCAGGCTTTTCTATACATAGCAAAATACCGGTTTTTTTTGTCACCGTGCTGATAATTGTCGGAGGGCTCGTTTATTGGTTTCGCTGGACAGGCCCTGCCGGCGACGAATGGAAATCCATCATCGACGGCGACGGAAAAGGATATTACAGCTATTACGAACAGATATTTTTTAGTAAAAATTTTGGTCATGCCATCCCCGATTATGACCATATCATAAAAATTGATGACAGGTCGCTCATAAAATACCATTGCGGGACCGCCCTGGTGATGGCTCCTTTCGTACTGACGGCATACCTTCTCGATGGATTGGATGGCGATCCCTTTGGGGAGATTTATCAGAAATCTGTCAGTGTGGCTGCTGTTTTTTATCTTTTGCTGGGGTTTGTTTTCCTGTTCATGATATTGAAACACCTGAAAATAAAGCCGCTGAATATCTTGATTTCATTGGCATTGACCTTGTTTGCGACCAACCTGCTGGTGTATGTTGTGGCGCAACCTGACATGTCGCACGTGTATTCGTTCGCCATGATCCCTGGCTTTTTATGGGCTTCGCAGGCTTATATTCAGAATCCCTGCCGCCGCTACACTTTTTTCAGTGCATTATGCCTGGGAATCATTTATCTGATAAGGCCTGTCAACATCATCATTATTGTTTTTGTCCTATTCTTTTTCAATGATGTCAACTCAATAAAACTTTTCATCAAACAACATACAAAATCACTTATCCTTTTTGCTGTGTTAACCATAGGGGTGATGAGTATCCAAAATGTTCTATGGTATGTTCAATGCGGTCATTTTTTTGTATGGCCATACCTAAACGAAGGATTTTACTGGACACAGCCCGAAATTTTCAATGTCTTGTTTGGTTTCCGTAAGGGACTATTTGTTTATACCCCATTGTTACTGCTGATATTTCCGAGTATCGTCGTGTTGTTTTTTAAAAACAGGTACAGGTTTTTTATCACCCTTATTTTTCTATGCCTGGTGACATACATCATCGCCGCCTGGTGGTGCTGGACTTATTTCGACAGCTATGGAATGCGACCCTTTATTGATTTTTACGGAATATTTGTGTTGCTGTTTGCCCTGCTGTTAAATTACCTGCGAAAAAGTTGGCGATTAGTAATTTTATTAAGCTGTTTGCCCCTGCTGGCACTGAACCTGTTGCAATCATACCAGTACCATAGAAAGATATTAAGTGCCGAATACATGAATTTTGCAAGCTATAAATATATTTTTTTAAAAACTTCTCCGGCCTATATTGATTGCATCGGCGGCTCTT
>DAOOWO010000250.1:0-4153 GCA_035371225.1 Bacteroidales bacterium
TTAGTTAAAGGCAATAAAATCCAATCGTCAAAACCCATTTCCGAAAGAAATATTTTAACTGAAACACTTGCCTTGGTGCTATAACCGAGGGCAAATGGATTATTTTCTTTTTTCGGCAACCAGATATTCCCAGGCTTTCAATTTATAAGCAGCGCCTGCTTTTATGCTCACTGTTTTTTTTGAAAACACATCAGTATATGTTCCTTCCACGGGGCTTTCGTTTATCGTTATTTTCGCCGGCTTATCCGAGAGGTTTAACAAAACAACCACTTCATCACCGTCTTTTTCCCTGCAAAAAGCGTACACAGCGTCATCATCGGAGGTTTTGATTTTGTGCATCGTGCCGCCGGAGGCACCGTTCCACAAGGCCTGGTTTTCCTTTTTTAAGGCAATGAGTACCTTGTACAAATCGAAAAATTCATCTTTTTTCCATTCGATGGTGTCCTTGTCGAAAAACTGCAATCTTTTGTTTAATCCTGCTTCCTGTCCGCTATATATCAGGGGCATGCCGGGAACCATAAAAGTGAGTATGGCAAAGGTTTTTACGCCGTCGCCAAATTTTTCGTAGGCCGTACCATTCCACGAATTTTCGTCGTGGTTGGAAGTAAAATACATCCGGTAGTCGCCGGTACGGTACTTTTTGCTTTCGTTGAGAAACAGCGAATCCAGCGACAAAGCCGTTTTTTTCCCTTTGGCGATCTCAGTAATCAGGTGGTGAAACTCCCACGTATAGGACATGTCAAATGCCTTCTCGTGAAATGCAGGATCTTCCCATTCGGCAAGCATAAAAACATCTTTAACACTGTCGAGGGCAGGTCGGGCTTCGTTCCAGAAATCTACCGGGCACATGCCTGCCACATCGCAGCGAAAACCATCGATATCAGTCTCGGTGAGCCAGAATTTCATAGCCTTGATCATATAACGACGCATTTCTTTATTATCGTAATTAAGGTCGGCCACATCGGTCCAGTCGGGCACCGGGGCAATGATATTGCCGGCTGCATCCTGGGTAAACCAGTCGGGATGCCGGCTGAGGAGCTCGTTATCCCAGGAACAATGATTGGCTACCCAATCAATTAAAACATACATACCGTACTGATGACATTTTTTTACCAGACTTTTAAAATCTTCCATAGTTCCAAATTCGGAGTTTACTGCCATATAATCCCGCACGGAATAGTAGCTTCCGAGACTGCCCTTGCGGTTCTTTTCGCCGATAGGGTTTACCGGCATAAACCACAGTATGCCCACACCCATTTCTTTGAGACGTGACAGATGGCTTTCAAAATCCTTAAAAGATCCGGATGAAGAGTATTGCCTGAGGTTGACTTCATAAATGGTTAGATTTTTTGACCATTCGGGAACGGTTTTTTCACGAACGGGGGTTTCAACGAGCGTCTGAGCTTCAACCAAATCAGTGTTGCAAAATGTCATAGAACAGAAGATTAATGTTATTATAAAATTTTTGAAAATATTTCTCATATTGTATTATTATATTACTAATTATTCAATAATTCAAACTTGTAGGCAGGCAGGGTTATTTCAATTATATTTTCCGATTGAATAAAAGAATGACCGAAATTAGATTGAAATGCCTGATTGGCAATATCCGATGGCAATTTAAAAGAAATCTTTTCAGTCTGTTTACTTTTATTAAAAACTACTATTACCGCTTTGCCGAAGTAGGTGCGAACAAAAACGCAGGTATTCTTAGTAATGCTGATCACCTTATAATCACCGTATATCAGGGGCAGGTTGTTTCTGCGAAGTTTAACCAGCCGGGTGGCGGTAGTTTTTGTTTCTTGCTCTTTACTGGTGAGGTTATCAAATTTCATCATTCGTCTGTTGTCGGGATCTCCGGCTCCGGGTATGCCGATTTCATCACCATAATACAACACGGGGATTCCCGGAATCGTCATGATATATGCCGTCAGCAACGAAAGTTTTTGATACGCCGAAGTATCTTTTACCTGAATATTTCTTGACCATCCGGCCTCTTTGTCATCCTCCCGTGAACTCAGGGAGCCGTCGGCATAAGAAATAAAACGAGCCATATCATGGTTTCCGCTGATATTGCCCATCAAATTATGGCAGCCGTATTGGTTCAGACTTTCCTGCAGTGAGTTGGCAAGTTTTTCAAAAGATTCGTTTTCATTGAGAAGTACTGAACGCAAGTCGAAATAAAGATTAAAGTCGAACTGCCCGTCAAGTTCGCCGGAATTGACATAGCTGCCAACCAGTTCGCGGTTTCCATATGTTTCTCCAATCTGGTAAAAACTTTTATTTTGAGGTATGATGATTTGATTTTTAATCTTTTGTGTCAGACGCCGTTGAAAGCTTTCGGGAATATGTTTTGTGGCATCGTGCCTGAATCCGTCAAGGTCAAAGTTGGTGATCCAACCCAGGGCGGAGTCCGACATGCATTCCACCACTTCGGGTTTTGAAAAATCAAAAGTGGGCAGGAAAGTATCGAACCAGGTGGTTAGCCGACATTCATCCCACAGCCGAATGTTTTTTCTGCCATCAGGCAGGTCAAGCGGCGTAAACCAGTCGGGATGCTGCTTTACCAGTGAATGTTCCGAATGGATATGATGGGCCACATAATCGAGAATAACACTAATTTCCTTACTATGTGCCGAAGACACCATCTGCTTTAATTCGGTATCCGTTCCGTAGCGGTAGTCAACCTTTGTTGAAGAAACCGGCCAGTAACCGTGATATCCGGAGTATTTGCGGTGCGGTTCGGGGAATTCCCTGAACGCTTTATCGGGATTCTGATTAAGCGGCGAAACCCATAGCATATTTACGCCCAGTTCAGAAAAGTAACCCTCGTCAATTTTTTTCTTCAGTCCGGCGATATCCCCTCCCATATAATTGGCTTTAGGCAACACTTCGGGATCATTAACCGGAAAGTTGTTGGCCGGATCGCCGTCATAAAAACGGTCCACCATCATAAAATACATCACCTGTGCTTCCTTGTCATAACGGGTAAGGCCGGAAACTTCAGTGAGCACTTTTCCATGATGAAGCGGAACCAACAGGTCGTTGCCGCTGCCCGATTCATTGCAGGCAAATACCCGGATGAACGAACGCTCAAGGGCAGTGGCAGCTTCAGGAATTTTTATTTCCACCAGATTCCCTTTTTCATGGATTGATTGAGCCGGAAGTCTGAAATTTTGCCAGAAAACAAACAGTTTGCTGACTTTGTTTTCTTTCCGGATAATTATTTTATTTCCCGAAGCGCTTTGTGTAATAATCTCTGGACGGGGAATCCAGGCCTGATTGCTAACTTTCAGCACCGAATTAAATCCGCCGATGTTATTATCCGCCGAATCCGTATTGGCGGGATCGAGCATCCACTTTCCATCTGCTACCAGTTGATAATAATAAGTGCCCGGATTTAAAAACAAAGTGGCTGTCCAGAGTCTATCTGCATATATCATCGGAGTAGCCGCAGGATTCCACCCGTTGACGTCTCCTGCAAGCTGAACCGTTTTATACACCCTGCCTTCAGGATCAAATACCACCCTTACTTCATTCTTTTCAGCCTTTTTCAGCAACACCGAATACGAGGTGGCGCCCATCCATATTTTCAGTTCGGACAGTGCGGGGATAGTGCCATTATTGACAAGGACAACCTGTTTGTTATCAGCGGAGAGACGGAGAACAAAATATTTTTCAGCACATACGGAATCTATTTCGCTAACATTCTGAAAAAAATCCTCGAGATAAATTACTGTGGAATCCTGTTTAAGTGTAATCGGCGTGGCGATACCATACGTCCCGGAATACTCCCCGGCATCAGACTTAGGCTGGCCTGACAGTCCTTTCGCAGATAACAGAAACAGGAGAACAATTGAAAAAACAAACGCTCTGTGTATCTTCATGCAATAAAAAAATTGTATCGAGTTGGTAAAAATACGCAATATTTTTATGTTTTCCGGATTATAACTTATACTTTTTGCCACTCGCAAAACCTCAATACTCAGCCATTAAAAATAATCAATTAAGCAACATAAAATATATTTTGAAATTTAGAAGTTATTTCTTTAATTTTGCATTAATAAAACCATATAGTATAGCATATAAATTTTATTAATCGTTACATTAAAATCTGACACATGAAAAAATTTTACAAAACATTTTTACTGCT
>DAOOWO010000251.1:0-4126 GCA_035371225.1 Bacteroidales bacterium
CAAGGTTACACTTGATGTGAACCAGGTGATTTGGGATGGCGGCCTCACCACAGCACAAAAAAAACTCGAAACCACCAGCCTTCAGGTTGAACAAATGACAGTGGATGTTGAAATTGCAAAAATCAAAGACCGGGTAAATCTTATTTATTTCAATATATTGCTGGCACAACAAAATGAAAAAATAATCGGAAACATACAGGATGAACTGAGATCAAAATTAAAAAAAATCGAAGCCGGAATAAGGAATGAGGTACTGCTTCAAAGCAATGCCGATGTGCTGAAAGCAGAAATAATAAAAACAGAGCAGCAACTTATAGAGCTTGCTAATTCAAAGAACGCTGCACTAAACATGTTGTCTGAATTTATCAACCGTCCTCTTTATATAACTACACAACTGGAAGCCCCTGGCAGTAGTACCAGTGAACCTGTTTATGACAACAAACGCCTGGAAATGAAACTGCTTGATCTGCAAATGAACAAACTTGACGTTTCAAAAAGCCTTGTTGATACTAAGGTGATGCCTCGTTTTTATGCATTCGGACAAGGTGGATATGGCCGTCCGGGATTTAATATGCTGTCGGACGATTTTGACTTTTTCTGTATTGCCGGAGCAAAAATGAGCTGGAATATCTCCGGTTTTTATCAGTCGGGCAGGGAAAAACGAATTCTTGAAATTCAGAAAAGCATCCTGAACACACAAAAAGAAACATTTGATAAAAACCTGAAAATTGCATCACAGAAAGATGCTGCTGAAATAACAAAATTCAGACAACTGATAAGCAAAGATGATGAGATCATCCAACTCAGGCAGAATATTACCAAAACAGCCTCAACACAACTGGAAAACGGGGTGATCACGGCAACAGAATATGTTACGGAGCTTAACGCCGAAATGTTGGCAAGACTCAGCCTCGAATTACATAAAATTCAAATGATAATGGCAGAAATAAATTATTTAACGAGTATGGGGAAGTTGTGAACGAGGACAGGTAAAGTTGAAACGGAAAAATAGAAAGTGCAAAGTGAGAATTAATATCTTAATACTATGAAAAAATATTTTTTAATACTCGGAATAACCTTATTGACGGCCTGTTCTGGCAGAAACGACAAATCGGATGCTTATGGAAATTTTGAAGCCGATGAAACCATTATTTCTTCAGAAGTTAGCGGGAAAATTCTCAGCCTGAATCTCGAAGAAGGCCAGGAAATAAAAGAAGGAACCGTCATCGGAATAGTGGATACCACCGACTATCTGCTAAAAAAAGAACAACTGACGGCACAAAAAAACGCTATTGCCTCCCGTTCGGGAAATATTGCCTCGCAGATAGAAGTGCAGTACCAACAGAAAAACAACCTGCTGGTGGATAAGGCACGCCTCGAAAAACTTTATAAGGAAGGCGCCGCCACCAAAAAACAACTGGACGACATCAACGGTGCTATCAGCATGGTGGACAAACAGATACTCTCGATACAGTCGCAAAACAGCTCTGTGGCCGACGAATTGCTCGCCATCATGAAACAAATCGACCAGATCGACCTTAATATTAAAAAGTGTCACCTCACCAGCCCTGTTTCCGGAACCGTCCTCAATAAATACATTCAAACCAACGAACTGGTAATGCCGGCAAAACCTCTATACAAAATTGCCGACCTTAATTATGTTTTCCTCAGGGCATACATAAGTGAATCGCAACTGGCTGAAATCACCATAGGCCAAAAAGTACAGGTTCTAATCGACCTTGGTAAGGACAACATGAAAACCTTTGAAGGCACTGTAAGCTGGATTTCGTCCTCAGCCGAATTTACCCCTAAAATTATTCAGACAAAAGAAGAACGTGTCAACCTGGTATATGCCATAAAAGTAAAAGTAAAAAACGACGGAGCTTTAAAGATAGGAATGCCGGGAGAAGTGAATTTTAGAAGGAAGTAGGAGGTCAGAAGTGGGAAGTTGGAAGTCCGCCGCGGTGGAGATTTAGAAATAAAGAATTTTGAAAATAATTGCTCTGTGAAAATAAAAAAAACCAAATAACTCAATCGACCCAATCAACTCATTTAACCTAAAAACTTAATTAACCCATTTAACTCCCCTCCCGCGAATGAACAACGTCATCGCAGAAAATATCAGCAAAAGTTTTAAAAAAGCCGGATCCTCTGGGAATACTCCTATTGATAAAATCAAAAAAGCCAGGGCACATAAAAAAGGACTGAAGGCTGCCGCAGACGAAATAAAGGCTCTTGACCGTGTATCATTCCAGGTGAACAGCGGCGAATTGTTTGGTTTTATCGGACCTGACGGTGCAGGAAAAACCAGCCTGTTCAGAATATTGGTTTCATTATTGGTTCCCGACTCAGGCAATGCAAAAGTATGCGGATTTGATGTGGTGAAAGATTATAAAAAAATCAGAAATATTGCCGGATATATGCCCGGAAAGTTTTCACTGTACCAAGACCTGACCGTGGAAGAAAACCTGTCTTTTTATGCAACGATTTTCAACACTACCATTCAAAAAAATTATCACCTGGTAAAAGACATTTACAGCCAGATCGAGCCATTTAAAGATCGCCGGGCAGGGGCTTTGTCGGGAGGCATGAAACAAAAACTTGCGCTCTCATGCGCCATGATCCACAAACCCGAAATTCTTTTCCTCGACGAGCCTACGACAGGCGTGGATGCCGTTTCCCGTATGGAGTTCTGGGAAATGCTGCACAACTTAAAAAAAGCGGGCATCACCATCATTGTTTCAACGCCATACATGGATGAAGCCTCGCTTTGCGACCGCGTGGCACTAATACAGGCAGGAAAAATCCTTAACATCGGCTCTCCTGCCGAAATCATTACCAGTTTTGGTAAAACAGTGTTTGCCATAAGGGCCGGCAACGCTTACGCCCTGATCAACGATCTTGAAAAATCACCTCTTTGCGAAAGTGTTTATCCTTGCGGACAGTATCTGCATTATATTCCCAAAAACAAAGCAACAACTCTCGCGGAACTTACTGTCACTATCCGCGAAAAACACCCTGATGCAGAGATTATCACAATAACTCCCGGTATAGAAGATTGTTTTATTAATCTAATGAAAGAAGCCAGATGAACGGTACAGAACCTGTTATAGCGGCGAGAAATCTTGTGAAAAAGTTCGGCAGTTTTACAGCTAACGACCACCTGAGTTTTGATGTATATAAAGGAGAGATATTTGGCTTTTTGGGGGCTAATGGCGCAGGAAAAACCACCGCCATGAAAATCCTTTGCGGACTTTCCAAACCAACCTCCGGAGAGGCCAGGGTGTCGGGATATGATGTATACCATGAACCTAATAAAATAAAAAATTGTATCGGGTACATGAGTCAGAAGTTTTCTCTATACGAAGACCTTACCGTCAGTGAAAATATCAGGTTCTTCGCAGGCATTTACGGAATGGACCGGAAGAAAATAAAAATCAAAAGCCGGCAACTGATCGAAAAACTCGGGCTGACGGATGCCGCCGACAAACTTATCGCCGACCTGCCGCTGGGCTGGCGCCAGAAACTGGCTTTTTCAGTAGCGCTGGTACACGACCCGGGAATCGTATTCCTGGATGAGCCTACCAGCGGTGTTGACCCTATCACCCGACGACAGTTCTGGTCGCTGATCTATGAAGCAGCCAGCGAAGGTGTGACGATTTTTTTAACGACTCATTATATGGATGAAGCCGAATATTGCGACCGCGTATCAATAATGGTTGACGGAAGGATTGCGGCTCTTGACACACCAGGAAAATTAAAAGAAACTTTTAGTGCGAACTCAATGAATGAAGTGTTTATAAAGCTTGTAAGAGGAGGAAGTGATATTTGAGAGGTTTTAAAAAAAGGAGAGGATTTTAGTTGTATCTGATAAATAGCATGATGGCAGGGGCGTGGGATGAAAGAACGGGAATTTAAAGGGTAAGATAATTAATGTTCTTTGGAAAAATAAAAATTACTAATTATTAATTTAAAATTTTTCATTATGCATTTTTTTAAAGATATAGAAGTCTGGAAATTATCAATGGACCTTATTGTCGATATTTATAAAACCACCGACACATTCCCGGCAAAAGAACAATTCGGGATGATCTCTCGTATGTTTTGCGCAGATCAACAAACAGAA
>DAOOWO010000252.1:0-4089 GCA_035371225.1 Bacteroidales bacterium
TACTAAAGTGGGCAAAGAATTAGGAATGATTAAATAGTAGGGTAAAGTATGAAAATAAAAAGGGCAGCGGTTGTTGCCCTTTTTTTATCTGAATACATAATTTGTCATAAAAGCCTGATATTATGTTATCTGAACACGTAGGAGAATTTGCTGCACTGTTTACCGCCTGCTGTTGGACGGTTACTGCTCTCGCTTTTGAATCAGCCAGCAATAAAGTTGGTTCTATTGCGGTTAATCTTTTACGGTTGTTGCTGGCCATGGTGTTTTTAAGTGTCTTTACTTATTTTACCAGAGACCATTTTTTTCCTTCTGATGCAGATAGCAACACATGGTTCTGGTTGGTACTTTCGGGGTTGATAGGTTTTGTGGTCGGCGATTTGTTTTTGTTTGAGTCCTATACCATTATCGGTTCCCGGGTGGCCATGCTCATCATGACCCTGGTACCGCCCATGACAGCTTTTCTCAGTTGGCTGATGCTGGGCGAAACACTTACCTTGTTCAACCTCTTCGGGATGTCGCTTACCCTGGGCGGCATAGCCCTGGTAATAGTAAATAAAGGCAGCGGTGAAAAAAGGTTTTCATTTTCACATTCCCTGAAAGGGATACTGTATGCCTTTATTGGGGCGGTTGGCCAGGCCATTGGCTTGGTGTTCAGCAAGGTAGGTATGGGCGATTACAATGCCTTTGCTGCCACACAGATACGCATCCTTACCGGGATTATTGGTTTTTCGATAGTCATTACTTTTTGGAAGAAGTGGCATAATGTGGGCAATGCCGTAAAAAATGTTACTGCCGTCAAGCGCATAGGTCTGGGCTCTGTTTTCGGGCCTTTTCTGGGAGTGTCATTTTCTCTGTATGCTGTACAGCATACCAATGCGGGTATAGCCTCTACTATTATGGCTATTGTGCCTGTGCTTATTATTCCTGCCTCGGTGTTGTTTTTACATCAGAATATTACCCTGAAAGAAGTAATAGGCGCCGTTATCAGCGTTTGTGGGGTGGCGTTGTTTTTTTTATAGCAGCAGTTTATTCCTTGTTGTTAAGTTCGTTGATTGCAGCCCAGGCCATCAGCCCCATTCCTGTTTCAAGGCTGTTTTCGTCAACGGTAAACCCCGGTGTGTGGAGGTTGGATATTTCCTTGCTTTTTGGCTTTTTTACTCCCAGCCTGTAAAAACATGATGGCAGGGTGTGCGAAAAATATGCAAAATCTTCCGCGGTCATTCTCAGGTCAATTTCCTCAACATTTTTGTTGCCCAGGTAGTCCTCTGCATAGTGCATGATGCGGTGTGTCAGGGCTTCATCATTATTTAAAAATGGGTATCCTTTATCAATGAAGATTTTACAAGTGGCGCCGTAAGCCGTTGCAATATTTTTGGCGATGATAACGATTTTTTCATGGGCAGTTTTACGCCAGTTTTCGTCTACCGTACGGAACGTACCTTCAATGAATACTTCGTCTGGGATAATATTGGTTTTACCGTTGGCAAATATTCGTCCGAAAGATAGCACGGTAGGGATTGTTGGGGTGGCCATGCGGCTGACAACTTGCTGCAGTCCTACTATGATGTGCGAAGCCACCACTATGGGGTCAACAACCAGTTCCGGCGTGGCGGCATGTCCGCCTTTGCCGAGTACGTTGATATACACTTCATCGGTGGAGGCCATGGATTTTCCGTGTTTGAAACCAGCCTTGCCGGCATCCACGCTGGGATGCACATGTTGGCCTATCATACAGCTAACTTTTGGATTTTCAAGCACTCCTTCCATAATCATTTGAATGGCGCCTCCGGGATATTTTTCTTCCGATGGCTGAAAGATTATTTTTATACTGCCTTCGAAGGAGTCTTTCAGGCGGGTTAAGATAATTGCGGTACCAATCATGGAGGCCATGTGTACATCGTGTCCGCAGGCATGCATGCGGCCTTCATTTTTTGAGCTGTAGTCTGTCTTGGTGGTCTCTGTCATGGGCAGTGCGTCCATATCGGTGCGCAGCCCAATGGTTTTTTTATTTGGGTTTTTGCCTTTGATGATAGCCACAATACCGGTTTTGGCGATACCCCGCTGGTAAGGGATGCCGGCTTTATCGAGTTCGGCACAGATAATGTCGCCGGTTTTAATTTCTTCGAAAGCCAGTTCGGGATAGGCATGAAAATGTCTTCTGAGGTTAATTATTTCCGGAGCACATTCTTTGGCCAGTTCTTTTATTTTAGTTTTTAAGTTATTCATCGCAAAAATGTAGTGTGTTAAAAATCAGTGCATAACGAAATATAGAAAACGGGTTTTTGCAGGAGCCCGTTTTCAACGCCCCAGGCATAATCGGCACGGATAAAGTATCCAAGAAGTTTTGTTCTTAAGCCAACGCCAAAACCGCCAACAATGGGGTCGCGTTTTTTGATGAGGGTTACTATAATCGGGCCTTGCTGCACTATTTGCCTGGTAATTACGTTTTCGTCGGAATAAGGATTCAGGCCTGTCCAGGCGGTGCCTATATCTCCGAAGCCGACAATCTGCAAGTTGGTAAACAGGTTGTCCTTGAGGGGTTTCTTTGAGAAATAGCGGACGATAGGAAAGCGCAGTTCGCTGTTGATTACGGCGAAGGAAGGCCCGTTACGGACATTTTGAACAAACCCTCTCATATTGGTGGCAAGGGTCTGATAGGCATAATTTTGAGTTTGCGAAACCTGATTTTCGTTGTTAAACCTTGGAATGATCCAATTGTCAACACCTCCCATATAATACACCAGTTTGTTGTTGCCAAAAGATGTACTTGCCGCCAGGCGGTTGGCCCAGATAAAGGTGCGGTGAATCTTTTGGTAATGACGGAAATCCATTCCCAACACCACAAGGTTGTTGAACTTTTTGTCAAGTTTCTGGTAATACTCGCCGAAGATTTTCCAGCGCCAGCCGTAGTAAATGTTGATGGCTTTGTATTGTGTGTTGTCATAAACCAGCTCGGCTTTTGCTCCTGTCCAGAATTCGTGTATATCGGGGATTTGCAGGTTGTAATAATCCGTTGATGCATAGATCAGCTTGTCGTAACGTCCCAAAACAGTGCCTTTAATGGCCAACACCCTTGAAAAAGGCCATTTCATAACATAAAACAGAGAGTTGGAACGTAGCTTGATAACGGAATATTCGTTACTTCCCCTATTGGCTTGTCTGTAATAGAAAAAGCCGTGGTCGAGCCGTTTTTTCAGGTTTTCAAAACCAATAAAAAATTCGTTATTGTCAAAACTCAGCGAGAGGCTGATGCCTCCAGAAATTCTGTAATCTTCGAGCAAATCTATTACTCCGAGTTGAAAAAATACATTAAATCCCGGGTTGAGGTATACTGGCGAGCCTCCGCCTGTGAACTGCTGGTAGGAGGTGTTGAGGTAATTGAAATCTATCTGTCCGACAAGCTGGTTGATGGAATATTCTACGTTATAATTTTGCTGACGAGGAAGGGTAAATGTCTTCTTTACTTTCAACCCGAGCGAATCCTGATCTGTGGCAGCCAGAGATTTTTGTTCTCCGCCAAACACATAATTGTTGATATCCACGACTCCGGTATCAGGTTCATTATCTAACTGGTCGATAAGAACATTGGTTGGTTTTTTGGATTTGTTTTTTGTCTTTTTATTTTTGAGGATTTCTATTTCTTCGGTATTAATGGTTGAGTTGTTGTTGCCGGCTTCCTGTTGCAGGTTGTTCAAGAAAATCGTACGGTTAAAGGTGTTGGCTGGTGTGATTTTTTTTATGTCTTTGGCAGGCGTGAGGTCGTTGACATAAAGCCGGTGCCGGCCTTCTGAAAAAATCACTTCTGCCGATTTTTTGGCAGCAGGCGAAATGTCGTGTTGCAGTATGTTTCTCGAGTAATCGCTGGCCGCGAAAGAGGTGGTGTAATAGCGGTAATGTGTTGCCGTGTCGATATAACTGATGGTGCTGTCTATCCGTGCCAGATAGCGGTTATAAATTCCGTTTTCATCCGACAGGTACGAATAAAAGCGGGAATCATAGGGCAGGGGCATCATTTCTTTGGTACGGGGTGTGTTGGTGAGGCGTTTCAGCAGTTTGCTTTTTGTTTTGTACTCATAGATGAAAATGTCC
>DAOOWO010000253.1:0-4088 GCA_035371225.1 Bacteroidales bacterium
TGCCGATGATTCTTATGGGAAATCTGAAAAACACAATTTCTTTGATTATGCTGTGAAAGCAGGTGTGACCTACAAACCCACCGGACGTCATTATGTTCAACTGAACGGTGCTTACATGACCATTGCACCCTCTTTCAGCGATGTGTACCTCTCGCCCAGAGTGAGAAATACTGTTATACCCGATATCAAATCAAAAAAGATTTTCAGTGCCGACCTGAGTTATATTGTCCGCTATCCCAAATTCAACGGACGTGTTACTGCTTTCCACACCATGTTCTGGAACGATACCAAGGTAAATGGTTTTTATCACGACGACCTCAGAACCTTTGTGAACTACATGATGTTCGACATTAACAAAGTACACCAGGGTATTGAACTTGGCGCCGAATATAAGATTATTCCGGTTTTATCCGCTACTTTGGTGGCTTCTTATGGAAATTACAGATATACCAACAGGCCAACAGGGTATATGTCGGTTGAAAATGGTTCGTTGCCTGATTCAATGCAAACTATATACTGTAAAAACTTCTATGTAAATGGGACACCTCAGGTAGCAGGCTCTCTGGGTTTGAAATTTAATCATAATTTCTGGTTTGCCAACCTGAACGCCAACCTTTTTGCCAACAACTGGGTTGATTTCAGTGCTGCACGCCGTACCGTCGAGGCCATACAGTATCTGTACCCGGTCGATGCCAGAGTTAGCAGCATCACCGAACAGTACAAGGCCAACGAAAAACCTCAGTTTACCCTGGATGCTTCGGTTAGCAAATCTTTTAAAATTAAGAAATTCTACCTGATTCTGAACGGAAGCGTAAGCAATATTTTGAATAATACCAAGATGATTACCTCCGGGTATGAACAACTCCGATTTGACTACAATACGCTGGATACCAATAAATTTCCGGCAAAATATTACTATGGATTGGGCCGGACTTTCTATTTCATGATTACTTTCAGATACTAATTACAAATTGAAATTCAAAAAATAAGGATATGAAAACTTTCAAAATGACAAACAAAATGTGGATAATGGCCGTAGCGGCTATCCTGGTCGTTATGACAAGTTGCAAAAAGGAATTGGATACACCTCCTCTTGCAGAGCCAGTTTTTACATTACCTGCCGGAGCTACGCTAATGACTATTGCTGACTTTAAAACTACACCTGCAGGGACTGTGGCCGATGATATTTATATTACCGGCACAGTTTGCGCTAACGATATTTCGGGAAATATATACAAATACCTGTTTTTTCAGGATTCTACCGGCGGTATTGGCATAGGACTGGATAAAATTTGCCTTTACAACATTTATTCGGTGGGGCAAAAGATTTATGTGAAATGTCAGGGACTGGATTTCCGTTTCAACAATGGCATGCCGTACCTGGGTATTCCTTATAACGGCGCACAGGCCGCTATTCCCGAAGATGATGTGGACAAATATGTATTTCGTCATGGGTTGCCAGGCGTAGTACCTGATGCTCTGTTGCATGCTACCTCCGGGCTGACGGATAATCTGCTTGGCAGGCTGGTGCGCTTCGACAGCGTTACATTTGCTGATGCCGGAGAAACCTTTAACAGCGATGTGTACCAAAGCACTCAAAACCGTATTATTTCTGATGGTACAGGAGATGTTACCCTGCGTGTCAGCGGCTATGCTAATTTTCATGCCGATACTATCCCTTCAGGCAAAGGAACTGTTTATGGAATACTTACAAAGTATAATTCCACCTGGCAACTGATGTTGCGCGATATCAATGATGTTGTATTTTAATTATCGTTAAATTGTTTCTGGAATTTAAACTAGCTTATAATGAAAATAAATAAAATGAAAACAATAAAAACAAAAAAACTCTGGATATTGGCACTCACCGCCGTTGTGTTTTTAATGACGGGATGCAAAAAGGATTTTGATGTGCCACAGCCCGAAGTCCCTGCGTTTACTTTGCCTGCCGGTGCTACACTAAAAACTATTGCTGATTTTAAAATCACCACAACAGGTGTTGTTACTGATGATGTATACATCTGTGGAATAGTGGGCGGTAACGATATTTCCGGAAATATCTACAAATACCTTTATATTCAGGATTCTACCGGCGGAATGGGTATTGAGATTGATAAGGTAAATATGTTCAACATTTATCCCGTAGGACAGCGCGTGTATGTGAAATGCCAGGGTCTGCACTTTGGTTTCGAAAAAGGAATGCCAAATCTTGGTGGGTATTATAACGGAGCAGTGATTCCCATTCCTGAGATATTTGTTAACGACCGTATATTCCGCGATGGACTGCCAGGGCCTGCACCTGCAGCCATATTGCATACTACAACAAACCTGACGGACGAACATCTTGGCATGCTGGTGCGTTTCGACAGTGTTTCCTTCAATGCTGCCGGACAGATTTTTAATGACGATGATGCGTATAAAGAAACTTTAAACCGTATCATCACTGATGGAGCCGGTGATGTTACCGTACGTGTAAGCTGGTATGCTGATTTTCATAGGGAAACAATTCCTTCAGGAAAAGGCACCGTCTATGGCATACTTACTAAATATAACAGCACCTGGCAACTTTTAATCAGAGACTTTAATGATTTGCAAGGGTTTGATTTTGCAACAAAGGCTATTTTTACTGAACCTTTCGAATCGGGGATGGGCGGTTTTACCACCTATGATTCTTTAGGGACACAGGCCTGGGCATTCAGTTCCAGCTACGGTATGGTTATCACCGGTTACGAAAGCGGCAGCCGGTATGCCAATAAAGATTATCTGATTTCCCCTGCTATTGATCTTAGCCAATACGATAGCGTATACCTTGCTTTTGACCAGGCTATAAATTACTATTATGGATCAAATATTCAAGGTTGTCATTCTGTGTGGATTACCACCAATTTTAACGCATCTAATCCTTCAGCCACCACGTGGGTAAATCTGTCGGTGCCTACTTATCCTGCAGGGAATAGTTGGACCTTTGTTAATTCGGGCAAGGCTTATATTCCTGCGGCTTTCAACGGCGCTACCAACGTGCGGTTTGCCTTTAAATATACCAGTACCGGTTCATCCAATGAAACCAGTACATGGGAAGTAAAGAACGTGGTACTTATGGGTAAACAAAATTAGAAAACACTTTTATGATGAAAGGGTTGTTTCCGCACGGGAACAACCCTTTTTTTATGTGCCGATAGCTAATGTTTGCCGAAAACATTTAATATCAATATAAAAACAAAAATGAGAAGGTTATTTTGTCTCCAGGCCATATAATACCAAACCGCTAACAAGATGAGTAAAATGAAATATTGTCGGCTGATTTGGTTATATCGACCGACTAACAGTTTCATCCTGTTAAAATTGGGATGATTATCTTGTTAGCCAATTGGTATGTATTTGTACACGTCAATCGTCTATGAAGAATAAATTTTGTTGTATTTCTTCTCCTATTAATATCATACTCTTGCCGGAATAAAACACAATATTTTTAACCATAACTCTGGTTATTAAATATTAGTACTGTAAATTGAAAGCGGCTTTGTTATAAGTTCTTCGTGCGACTATGTGAAAACCCTGGCCTTGTCATCCTGCCAGTACTGAACTTTTAGCAGCCTGCAGGGCTGCTCTATACAGACAGTATTGGGACGGGTAAGTGTACACTAAGTCTGCCCTTGCGGACACTAAGGCTAAATAATTGCAAAATTTGATTTTTAAGGCAGCCTCTTTTTTTACGCATGAGCCGGAATAATTTCTACCTGGCATACACTATAATGCTTGCGAAGTCTGAGTAAAGGGTGGTTTATGAGGTTAAATATTTTTCCGGTATCGGAAGTAACGCTTATGTGGTTTATAAATGGGTTATATTCAATGCCCATATTTCGACCGGGTTGGTGCAAGAGTTGGTGTTGCTTCAACAAATATAAAAGCAAAAAAAAGCTGCTTCGTTTCCGAAACAGCTTTTTTCTTTGAAATAAATAGCTTTGTTATTCTTTGATAAACCTGGCTTTGCCGGCTATTACATCCTGTTTTAATAAAGTTACAAAATAAATACCGGGTTGCAGGTTGGACACGTTCAGGCTGGTATTATTCCCGTTAACATTGACAGT
>DAOOWO010000254.1:0-4079 GCA_035371225.1 Bacteroidales bacterium
ATGCTGAGGAAGGAAGAGATATTATTGAAAAATCAGGATTGAAAGTTTTTACCGCAATCAAACTGCAGGACGCTGCCGACCTGGTAAATCAGGTGCTAAAGAATTGATTTAGAATCTGCATCGGTGAGTTGTTTTTCTGCATTTGTATTTCTGTATGTCAAGGTGTGAAGTTTATCCTGTCAATACAACCAACCATGCTCTCGCAATATTTTACGCGCAGGCCCGAACAATGATAAAAATTTGCCAAAAATTTCTAACTGTCAATCATCCAATTTCGCATAAACCGAATTCTGGCTCTTGAACTCAGCAACAATCTCTTTCATTTTTTTGACGATAGGGATGTTGTCGTGAGTGTTCAGCAGGTTCTCCAGTTCTTGTACCTGTTGCGAAATCAGGTGAAAATCACTTTCTGCCACTTTGGCAATCATAATCTGTGGATGATAGGTGGGAAGCGTGTTTTCCTTGTTGTTGAGCAGTTCTTCGTAGAGTTTTTCGCCGGGGCGCAGGCCGGTATATTTTATCTGAATATCTCTGCCCAGCTCAAGTCTTGAGAGTTTTATCATCTTCTTGGCCAGGTCAAGAATTTTTACCGACTTGCCCATATCAAAAATAAATATTTCTCCTCCGTGGCCCATAGTGCCTGCTTCGAGCACCAGTTGGCAGGCCTCGGGTATGGTCATAAAAAAACGGGTTACTTCCGGATCGGTGATGGTAACCGGGCCGCCTTTTTCAATCTGTTCGCGGAATAAAGGTATCACTGAGCCGTTAGAGCCAAGTACATTTCCAAAACGGGTGGTGATAAACCGGGTGATATTTTTTTTGTTTAGCGATTGGGTGTAAATTTCGGCAATACGTTTGGTGGCGCCCATGATGCTGGTGGGGTTTACAGCTTTATCGGTGGATACCATAACAAATTTTTCCGCTTTAAATTCCACTGCCAGATCGGCGATGGTTTTTGTGCCAAGCACGTTGGTGATAACGGCTTCCACAGGGTTATTCTCCATCATGGGCACGTGTTTGTAAGCCGCGGCATGGTAAATGATCTGAGGCGAAAAAGTCTCCATAATCTTACGCATCCTTACCTGGTGGTTGATGTCGCAGATGATGATCTCAATATTGGCTTTGGGGAATTTTTCGTTTAACTCCAGTTCGAGAAAATACATGGGTGATTCGGCCTGATCGATGAGGAGTATCTTTTTGGGCGAAAACCGTACAATTTGTCTTACTATTTCACTGCCTATCGACCCTGCAGCCCCGGTAACCAAAATACATTTATCCAACAATTCGCGTCTTACTTTTTCCTCATCAAGTTTTATTTCGTCGCGTTCGAGCAAATCTTCGATATTTATTTTTTTTATCTGCTTAAAACTCAGTTCCCCGTTTATCCATTTACTTACGGGCGGCACACTAAGCACTTTGGTGTTGTATGCCATACATTTCTCGATGATCTCCTGCTTTTTGGATGCTTTGATATTCTGAATGGAAATTATCAGGTGTTCAATGTGGTTATCTTCAAGGAGTTTTTCTAATTTGTCCGGCCCATAAATGGGGATGTCTTCTATTTTCATCCCGATTTTTTTGCTGTCATCGTCAATAAATCCCAGAACCTTATACTTGGTGCCGGCATCGCGGTCGAGCGAACGCTTGGATATCAGGCCGCTTTCGCCAGCCCCGTATATCAGCACGTTGGTTTTGTTTCGCGAGGGATTGGCCAGTTCCATATAGGTGATTTTAACCAAAATGCGGAATGCTACGAGCACAAAGGTAGTAGTGATAAAATCAATAATAATGATGGAGTATGGGATAAAATTTGTTTGATTAATGAGGAAATACGTTATCAGGTTGGTAATAACAAATAAAATACTCCCGATAGCTGTCACCGTTACAATTTTTATGGCATCGCGGGTGCTGGTGTACAGTATGATGCCGGTATAGGTGCGTGCAATAATAAAAGTTATGGCTCTTACAACAACAATAAACAACAGCACTTTGGGCAAATCCTGGGCATCTTTTACGGGCAATTCGAAGTTGAAGCGGAGCATATAGGCTAATAACACCGATGCAGCACAAATCATCAGGTCAATTAAAAAAATCAGCCAGCGCGGCAGGTTGAGCTTTGTGGATAACATTTCAATATGTTTTTTCGAGACATCAAAGATAGAATAAATTTTGGCGGATGGAATATCTTTTCTAAGTCATGGATATTCAAATAATGTTTTATTGTCTGAATTACAGGTGTTTGCGATTCTGTGGAAAGTTTTTTATCCTGATAGCCTGTACCTTAAATTTTTTATTCATACTTTTGCTGAGGGTGTTTATTTTAATATCATAAATCAGGTCGGTCATTAAAAAAAATAAAAATTTCAAGATTTATTTACCAATAAAAAATAATATGAAAAGCACTGCATTTTGTAAAATTCACGAAGCTGCCGGAGCCAAAATGGTTGAGTTTGCCGGTTTTTATATGCCTATTCAGTATGAGGGCTTAATTATTGAACACGAAAATGTCCGCAAGGCATTAGGTGTATTTGATGTTTCACATATGGGCGAGTTTTGGGTAGAAGGGCCCAAAGCATTGGAATTTGTTCAGTATGTTACTTCTAATGATGCATCGAAGCTGGTGGATGGCAAAGTACAATACTCCTGCTTCCCCAACGGTCAGGGTGGCATAGTTGACGATCTGCTGGTGTATCGTTTCGGCCCCGAAAAATATTTGCTGGTTGTAAACGCTGCAAACATTGATAAAGACTGGGCATGGGTGAATAAAAACAACAGCCTTGGCGTAAAACTTACCAATGCTTCCGACGAAACTTCGCAGTTAGCCATTCAGGGTCCGTTGGCACTTAAAGCCATGCAGAAACTTACTGACACCAGCGTTACCGATATGGAATATTACACTTTTAAGGTGTTGAAATTTGCCGGTGTGGATAACGTAATATTCTCCACTACAGGTTATACCGGATCGGGTGGCTGCGAGATTTATTTCCCCAATCAATATGCTGAATTGATGTGGAATGCCGTGATGGAAGCCGGAAAAGAATTTGGCATAAAACCGACTGGTCTGGCTGCCCGTGATACCCTACGCCTTGAAATGGGTTTCTGCCTTTATGGTAACGATATCAACGATACTACCGCACCTATCGAAGCTGGTCTGGGATGGATCACTAAATTTACCGATGAAAAGAATTTTATTGACAAAGATTATAACCTCAAATTAAAAACCGAGGGAGTGAGCCGCAAATTAGTTGGTTTTGAAATGATCGACAGAGGTATTCCCCGTCATTATTATGAAATTTGTGATGCTGATGGTAATAAAATCGGCGAAGTAACCTCCGGCACTATGGCACCATCCTTACAAAAGAATATCGGTATGGGTTATGTAAAAACTGCCTTTTCAAAGTTAGATTCTGAGATTTATATTAAGATCCGCGAAAAATTAATAAAAGCAAAAGTGGTGAAGATGCCTTTTTATAAAGGATAATTCATCGTTTTAACTAACTCTTTTAAAAAAGCCGTCTATCCTTAGAAACGGCTTTTTTTATTTTTCAGCTATTGATCATTTTTTATCGAAACCTTATCCATTCTCTTTTTCAGAGTATCCCATGTTGGGGTAATCAGAAAACTCTCTTCCATATAACCAATCATTTTCTCAAATTTGCTGAAAGGAACCGCGAAGGAAATCTCATTGGCTTTGACATAAGGCCTTGCCGAAGGATCAAACATCCCCATGACTGCTTTTGGATTTGCTGATAATTGCTGGAGATAAGGATAATGTATTATTGTGCCGCAGCCGGCGCCAAAAGGAGCAATTACCTGGTCGTTTTCTGCATGATCGAAATTGGCCAGTGTAAACAGGCCTGAAAGCACATCGGGTTTTGCAAAAAATATCACCACATCGGGTTCGTCAGCATCAGTAAGTTTATCCCATCTTTTAAAAACGATGTTCTTTCCGTTAATCGGCAATTGTTGTTGATTTTTCATCATCTCGAGTACAATCCCGGGTGTGCGCTTGTAACGCTCACCTTCCATATGCTCATTTCCACATGAAAGGAAATATTCAAAACCCGGTCGCATTTTAT
>DAOOWO010000255.1:0-4075 GCA_035371225.1 Bacteroidales bacterium
CGGCGAGTTTCCGTATGTCCGAATTATATTCGGCGGCCACATAGCCCATAATACCCATCCAGGTGATTAGAAGAAAGGGATTTAAGAGATTCAGAAAATAACCTTTCAGGATATACACATATGGCTTGGAGGGCGAATCGCCGAAGATGCTGTTACTTTTTTTCTCCATTTTGTTGATTTCACTTTCGTTGTAGACCACCTTTTTGCGAAAGACAAATGCCCCGTAACCCAGTAACACAAGGCCTCCTATGATGCCAAACAACTTGCTGTAATCATCGTTGGTAATTAATTGCGATACGCCTAAAAAACTCAAGGCAACTAGTGTAAAATCGCTCAGCATAATACCTATGGCAAGGTATGCGCCTATCCGGAACCCCCTGAGTATGCTTGTTTGCAACAACGAAAAAAATGCCGGGCCAAAAACAACAGCAAGGGTTAATCCCAAAATAAATCCGCTGACCAGCGCATGGAGCATCGTTAAAATTTTTGCTAAATTATTATTTTTTAAAAATTAAATCCCATTTATTGCGTGAAAAATTTCCGGATTCAGCATGCATACTACTTTTTTTCATAAGGAGATACTCCCGGCCATCTTATTCTTTCTTCAGCGCGGTCCTGCTTTTGCTTAACTCTATCCTGAACAGGGTGCCCTTGCCAATGGTAGATGATTTGACATAAATCCTGCCCTTATGATAGTTTTCGATAATACGTTCGGATAAGGACAGCCCCAAACCCCATCCGGTTTTTTTGCTGGTGTATCCCGGGTTGAAGATGGCTTTATACTTTGATTTGTGAATGCCTTTGCCGGTATCCTGTATGTCAACATAAACATGGCGGTCGTCCTCAAAAATAGTAATCTCTATATTCCCGCTACCGCTCATGGCGTCAATGGCATTTTTGCAAAGATTTTCAATAACCCACTCAAAAAGATGTGTGTTCAGCGGAACAATTATTTCGTTGGCAGAAGGCGTAATGATATAGTTTATCTTTTTTGAAGTACGTTTTTTAAGGTAGTCGATAGACTTATATACCGCATCCACAATATTTTGTTTTTCCAGCTTGGGTTCCGAGCCTATCTTCGAAAAACGTTCGGTAATAGTCTCCAGCCGCATGATGTCCTTTGAGACTTCTGCCAGGGTTTCTTCATCTATCCCTTTCAGCCGCAGTAACTCTACCCAGGCCATCAACGACGACAGCGGCGTGCCCAACTGATGGGCCGTTTCTTTGGCCAATCCCAGCCACACCTTATTTTGCTCCGAACGGCGCGAAGTGCTGAAAAGCAGGTACGCAATAAAGATAAATACCCCGATAATAATAAACTGCACATAAGGAAAATACTTCAACTGCACCAGCAGGGGCGAGTCGCGGTAAAACACTATGCAATCGTCTTTACCGGGCAGGTTCACCACAATGGTGTTGTTGTCGGCCTCCATCGACTGTATGGTTTGGGTAACATAATTCTGATCCTGCAGTTTTATCGTGTCGATATTGCCATAGGCAATCACCTGCTTGCGGTCGGCGTCCGTAACAATAACAGGCACCGAGGGCGCATTAGTAACAATCTCTGAAAGAAAGGCTTTTACCTGCTTGTCCAGCACTTCCCTCAATCCTGTAAAAACCTTGGAGTCCCTGTAATGCAGCAGAAGTTTTTTGTTACCGATATAGTTGATTTCGATGGGTGGATATATGGAAAAATCTTCTTTTATTTTTCCCGATAAGGTCTTCACGGAATCAAGATTAAAATCCACATTTTTTGCTAAAGTGATTTTGTTATTCTCATCCGTGAGTATCACCGGGATGGTGTTGTTGCCCGCGATGATGTCCAGGTAAAAGGTGAGGTCTTCTTCGTATGTGGCATTGATGAGGCGTACGTTGGCATTGGCCCACAATTCTACTTTTTTTCGTTCTTCCGACTGCAAAAGGGTGAAAAAAGTATCCGTTGCATTTACCAGGCTGGCTTTTTTGGTGATGGCATCCACCCAGAGTTTTATTTTGTTTCGCTGGTCGGTTTCAATCTGGTTGGCCACACGGTCGATATACCACAATGATAAAGAGAAAATTATCAACAGGGTAACAAAAAGCAAAATCTTCCACCTTCTTTTTTTGATGTAAATGTTCATCAGCGTTTGTTTTTTTCCTGTTCAGCAGGTGTTGAAACGTTCATTTGCTACTATTTATTGCCGGCCCGGGCATTGTTATGTGCGTAAATTATTGCAAATATACATAAACCTTATAAATAAGCATACTGCCGCACACAGTAAAACAAAAGCGTAAAAGATGTATTTTTGAAGAAAAATTCTCAGATGAAAAAAACCATGTTTTTTTTATGCTTCGCAGCCATAATATTTACGGCCTGCGGACCGGATAAACAAAAAAATAAACAAACCTCTGATGCCGATCAGGCGGGCGTGAGCGGAATAATCAACATTGATGGGGCCGGTATACTTTATCCCCTGATGAACAAATGGAAACAGGAATTTGTTAAAGACCGCAGTGAGGTTAAGATGGGCATAAAAACGTGCAACACGCGCCGTGGATTTAAGAGATTGGCCGCCGGAGAACTGCAAATGCTTATGGTTGCCCGCGAACTGGACGAAACCGAAAAACAAGACGGCTATTGGGCCGTACCGGTAGCCAAAGATGTGGTGCTGCCGGTGATAAGTTTTGATAACGGTAGTTTGCAGAAAATTGTATTTACCGGCGTGACCAGAGAAAAAATTGCCGGCGCTTTTACCGGAAAAATCTCTTCCTGGGGACAAATGCTCCAACAACCTTCTAAAGAACGTATAGAGTTATTTAACTTATCCGACAGCACGGATATATCCTTGTTTTGGGCGGGTTACCTGGGCGTGGATGCCAAAAATCTTAAGGGGACCACGATCTCGGGCGAAAATGAGATGGCGAACAATGTGGCGGCCAATAAAAATGCACTGGGGTATTGTAGTATGACCTATGTGTTTGATGTTACCACCGGGTTTAAAAAGAATAACCTTTATGTGTTGCCCCTTGACCTTAACGCCAACAATATGGCCGACGATAACGAGCTGGTTTTCGATAAGCTTGAGGATATAAAAAGTGCCATATCTTCGGGAAAATATCCTTCGCCGCCGGCTCGTAAACTTTATCTGGTGTGCAAAACCAAACCCACCGACAAGGCCACGGTGACTTTTATCAAATGGATATTAACCATAGGGCAGAACTACTGCGGACAATATGGTTTTGTAAACATCAGCAAAGAAGAAGCCGCCGGATATATTAAACAGTTGGAGTAGGCCAGGGGTTAGCTGCTGGCAGGGGAGGTGTTTGGCTTCGTTTTCTGCCGGCAATTTAGAAGTAAGTATTTACGGCAAAAGTAATTTGGTCGATAAGTATTTATTTAGCAACCATAGGGTGGTATTTTATAGCACACATACATATGGATTGAGGCCCAAACAGTCGCCATATTGAACTGAATTTTCTTTTATAATGAGCCGCAATGTTTTTGGGTTTGTGTTAGGGTGGTCGGATGAACCAAGGTGGAGGGAAAACCTTTAAAGTATTTACTGTCGGGGCTTTTCGGCCATTTCCCTGTGTGTTATACTAACGTGTGAATGCGCTATTGAACGATTCAAGATACCGTATCGGTAATTTTGGCGGATATTGATTCACTTTTTTAATCCATAGCTGGTACTTCGTCCTCCCGCTGATTCTTTTTGCAGAATATTCTTGGCTATCAGATCATTAATGTCTCTAATCGCAGTATCTTTAGAGCATTTTGCAATCTTTGCCCATTTCAACGATGTGAGTTTTCCTTCAAATCCATCAAGTATTTTATTCAAAAGTTTCTTTTGTCTTTCGTTAATCAGTATTTCAGCGTGTTTAACCCAAAAGTCCGCTTTGGATAAAACCCGGACCAGCAAGGAATCACTCGATTTTAACGCATTAATCAGGCAGTTTAAAAACCATATAATCCAAGCCGTAATTTCAAGATTTCCTTTTTGTGTTTTTTCCAGTATTTCATAGTACTGCCTTCTTTCTAATCGAATTTGTGCCGACATACTATAAAAACGCTGATTGCTTTTATCCGATTGAGCCA